>RFZR01000260.1 GCA_009920595.1 Alphaproteobacteria bacterium
GCTTTGGCGCGGCCAGAACGAACAATCTATGGCTTTGGCAGCGATCGCTTACACAAAGGCGAAATTGCGCAAGCGTTTGATGTTTGCAACGGCTTCAGCCGGTCCGGGCACCACCAATATGTTAACGTCTGCGGCGGTGGCGCATTCCAATCGGTTGCCCTTGCTTCTCTTGTGTGGCGATACTTACGCAACGCGCTTGCCGGATCCCGTTCTTCAACAGCTCGAACATTTCGACAATCCGACGACCACGGTGAATGATGCATTCAAGGCGGTCACGCGTTATTGGGATCGCATCACGCATCCGGCGCAAATTATTCAATCTTTACCTGTTGCGATTTCGACCATGCTTGATCCTGCCGATTGCGGTCCGGCCTTTTTTGGCCTGCCACAAGATGTGCAAGGTTGGGCTTATGATTATCCGGTCGAGTTTTTTGAGCGTCGCGTTCATCGCATCAGACGGCAATCGCCTGACAGGCGCGAGATTGCTGATGCGGTTCAACTTCTGAAATCGGCAAAACGTCCGATCATTATCGCAGGCGGTGGCGTACAATATTCGGAAGCGACCGATGATCTCAAACGCTTTGCAGAGGCGCATGGTATTCCGGTTGTTGAGACGATTGCCGGACGCGCCAATCTGCTCGCTTCACATCCGTTGAATTGCGGGGCGCTGGGGGTAACCGGATCAAATTCTGCGAATGCACTTGCCGAGAAAGCTGATGTGATTGTGGCGATTGGGACACGTTTGCAAGATTTCACCACGGGCTCATGGACCGCTTTTGATCGCGACGCCCGCATCATTGCCATCAATGTGGGCCGCTATGATGCGAGCAAACATCGCGCGCTCTCGGTTGTTGGCGACGCAAAACTCGCCATCAACGAAATTGAGGCCGCACTTGCTTCTTATCATGTGCCGAAAGAATGGGGTGAGTTTGCGCAGAAAGAACGCGCGGCTTGGCATGCTTATGTTGCGGATAATGTGAGCCCACAGACGCGCGAGGGCGGTAATCGACCCATCGCCTATGCGCAAGTCATCGGTGCCATCAACGAGATCTGTGATCCGCGTGATCGCATTTTGACCGCGGCTGGCGGATTGCCCTCGGAACTTGCCGCGAATTGGCAAACCAAAGGCATTGGCACGGTTGATGTTGAATATGGTTTCTCCTGCATGGGTTATGAAGTTGCAGGCGGTTGGGGCGCGCGTATGGCCCAGCTTGAAGATGAACCGGATAAAGAAACCGTCGTATTTGTTGGCGACGGCTCTTATCTCATCCAGAACTCGGATATTTACTCATCCGTGCTGACCGGCAAAAAAATGATTGTGATAATCTGCGACAATGGCGGCTTCGCGGTGATCAATAAATTGCAAAATAACACAGGCAATGTGTCATTCGGCACTTTGATTAAAGATAGCCGTTTGGCGGTCGCACCTTTTTCGGTTGATTTTGAAGCGCATGCAAAATCCATGGGTGCCTTGGCCGAAACGGTCACGTCTATTCAAGGATTGAAAGATGCTTTCGCGCGCGCGCGAAAGGCGGATCGTACTTATGTGATCTCAATGCAGACCGATCCTTATGAAGGCTGGACCGCAGAAGGTCATACGTGGTGGGAAGTGGGATCACCCGAAGTCTCGCAAAGCGAAAAGATTCGCACGGCCCATGAAGAGATTGAAAAAGGGCGCTTGAAACAAAGGCCAGGAATTTAAGAGCGTGACGCGCGAGAGGATTACAAAAGGCGCGTTTCTCGTTCTTGGACGCGCGGGGCTTGATCTTTATGCTGATCCTCCGGGGACGCGCATCGAAGAAGCGCTGGCGTTTTTTCCGGCACTCGGCGGCTCGGCTGCAAATATCGCAAGCGCGATTACGCAATTGGGGTTTCATGCATCGCTTGTCACAACCGTGTCGGATGATGCGGTTGGTCACTATGTTGTCGCTCAGTTGAAGCATTATGGTGTGGCGACTAATCATGTTTGCCTCATAAAAGGCGAGGAGCGCACATCTTTGGCCGTGGTCGAGACGCGTGCGGAAAATTGCCAATCGGTTTTATACCGCAACAATGCGGCAGATTTCGCGCTGACAAAAGACGATGTCGCTGCACTTCACTATCAAAGCGCGGCGGCTTTGATTGTAACAGGTACGTCCTTGGCGATTGAGCCGTCACGCGGCGCGAGTTTTGAAGCCATAAAACGCGCACGCGTGTCGTCGTGCCCTGTCATTCTTGACGTTGATTATCGTCCCTATTCATGGTCAAGCCGCGACGAGGCTGCGAAAATCTGTGGTGAAGCCGCAAGACAGGCGGATATTCTTATCGGCAATGATGAGGAATTTGCCGTGCTTGCTGGCCAAGACGATGGTTTGTTTTTTGCCCGCGCGCTTGCTGATGAACATAGCTCCATCGTTGTTTATAAACGTGGTGAGAAAGGCTTGATCGCTTTTGTCGATGGCGAGACGATTGAGATGGGCATCTATCCTGTTAAAGCATTAAAGCCGACCGGAGCGGGGGACGCATTTATGGGGGGCTTTGTGACCGGCTTGGCACAAGGGTTAAAGCCTAAAAACTCTCTTCAACGCGGCGCGGCCTCAGCTGCACTTGTTGTGACACGCGTGGGTTGTTCGCCCGCCAATCCGAATGAAGAAGACCTGCAAAACTTCATGAGATCCCATCATATCAATCAATAACAGTGTGTGAGGAGCGCGTTATGCATATTCCGCCCTATGACAACCACAACAAAGCCGTGATTGATGTTGATGACGCGCG
>RFZR01000027.1 GCA_009920595.1 Alphaproteobacteria bacterium
ATTCACAAGCGTGTTGCTGGTGCTCTCCGCAGTTGTGCTCTCAACCATCGGCGTGTTGCTTGGTTTGATGATTATGGGTCAATCCTTCGGTGTTGTGATGACGGGCATTGGCATCATTGCGAATGCCGGCGTCATTGTGAACAACAACATCGTGCTCATCGATACTTATGATCGATTACGGCATGAGGGTGTGAGCGCTTATGATGATCAATCTCGATTTCGTCAATCGTGACATCGCGATCGGCGCGCCGTCAACACAATGGTGGACGCATCTCTCTGCAGCGATCGTGTTTGGTTTGGGCTTTGCAACCATCCTGACTCTGGTTGTGACGCCTGCCGCGTTGATGCTGATTGCCAATCTTTCGGAGGCGCGTCAGCGTCGCCGCGAAGCGCGGGCCGCAAAGAAAGAAGCCAAGCTGCAAGCAAAAGCCACCGCAGCGTCACTTGAAGCAAAACCTGCCGAGTAGGATCAGATTAATGGATCACAATGCGGGTCTTCTTGCGATCTTGAAACGCGCACCGGTGATACCGGTGCTCACCGTTCACGGTCCTGATGATGCTGTGCCTCTCGCTCAGGCGCTTGTTGACGGCGGTCTGCCGGTTCTTGAAGTTACATTGCGAACCGAAGGCGCATTGAAAGCGATTGAAGCGATCGCTCATGCGGTGCCTGATGCCATTGTCGGTGCGGGTACGGTTTTATCCGCCAGCCAGGTTGAAGAAGCGCGCTCGGCTGGTTCGCGTTTTCTTGTGAGCCCCGGTTCAACACTTAAATTGGCGGACGCGGCGACCCATGCCGGTATTCCTTTGCTGCCCGGTGTAGCGACAGCGAGTGAAGCCATGGCGATGGCCGAGCTTGGCTATCACGTGTTGAAATTTTTTCCGGCAGAACCGGCTGGCGGCGTTGCCTATTTGAAATCACTTTCAGCGCCCTTGCCGCATCTGATGTTCTGTCCAACAGGCGGCATTGATGAAACGAAAGCGAAATCCTACCTCGCGCTTCCCAATGTTGTGTGTGTTGGTGGTTCATGGATCACGCCCGCCGATGCTGTGAAAGCGGGTGAATGGAAACGCATCACGGAACTTGCAAAAGCTTGCGCGTCGTTGCGGTGATTTGCTCGCAATAACGGCGATATTCACTTCTGCGCGTGTTCGTTCAAGAATTTTTCAATCCGCTCGAGCGCGCGCACAATATTCTCGGTTGAATTGGCGTAAGAGAGGCGAATAAAGCCTTCACCATAAACACCAAAATCGGGCCCGCCGATGGTTGCTACGCCTGCTTCTTCCAATAGAGCAGAGGCAAGCGGCTTTGCGCGCCATCCCGTTTTTGAAATATTCGGAAACGCATAAAACGCGCCTTTTGGCGTTGCCGCAGATACGTTCGGCAATTTATTCAACCCTTCAATCACAACTTTGCGGCGGCGATCAAATTCCTGAACCATCGCATGAACCGCATCTTGCGGACCTGTAAGCGCCTCTAGCCCTGCATATTGTGCGGATGCATTCACGCAGGAGAATGAATTCACCGCGAGTTTGCGCGCGGCGTCATAAAGCGGCTTCGGCCAGACCGAATAACCCATCCGCCATCCGGTCATCGCATAGGTTTTCGACCAGCCATCAAGTAGAACAAGTCGATCGCGAATTTCCGGATAAGCAAGCAGCGTCTGATGCTTCTCACCATCATAAGTCATCTGCGCATAAATCTCGTCCGACATGATCGCGACATCGGGAAAGCGCTCGAGCCCCTTCACGAGCTTGTCGATCTCGGCCTTTGGAGTCACGCCGCCGGTCGGATTCGCGGGCGAATTGATGATGAGAAGTCTTGTCTTCGGCGTGATCAAAGACAGCGTTTCTTCCGCCGAGAAGGCAAAACCATTTTCTTCGCGGATCGGAACGGGAATGGCGCGCGCGCCCGTAAACTCGATCATCGAGCGGTAAATCGGAAATCCGGGATCCGGATAGAGAATGTCCGCGCCCGGTTCGCCGAACATCAGGATCGCCATGAACATTGTCACCTTGCCGCCCGGCACGATCATCACAAGCTCGGGAGAGACATCGACGCCAAAACGTTTATGGAGATCGGCCGCCACCGCCTCGCGCAGCGGCAGAATGCCTGTCGCGGGCGTATAGCCGTGATGCCCGTCTTTGAGCGCCTTGATGGCGGCTTCAACAATATTTTCTGGCGTCCGGAAATCGGGCTGGCCGATACCGAGATTGATGATGTCTTTGCCTTGGCGCTGCAATTCAGTGGCGCGGGCCAGCACCGCAAAAGCGTTTTCCTCGCCGATGCGCGAAAATGCGTCAGTGATGTGCAGCATGGACAGTGCTCCTCCGCCCCTCTCGAGGTCTCTCGCTTATTGATTTCGACATCCATTTAGGGCGATGCTAGAAAGGAAATCAACGCCGGGCCACCCAAAAATGGGAAAGGCCCTTTCATGATCGACGGGGAGAACGAAATGGCAGCTTCGAAAAAGAGCGGTGCGGCAAAGTCCACAACCGATAAAGGGACAGGCAGCAAAGCCGCGAGTGGGAAAAAGCGCGAATTGCGCTCGAAGCTTTGGTTCGACAATCCCGACAATCCGGGCATGACCGCGCTCTATCTCGAGCGCTATCTCAATTTCGGTCTCACACGTGAAGAGCTTCAATCCGGCAAGCCGATCATTGGCATCGCGCAGACGGGTTCGGATTTGTCGCCGTGCAATCGCCATCATCTCGAACTTGCCAAACGCGTGCGTGACGGAATCACCGCGATGGGTGGTGTCGCTTTTGAATTTCCGGTTCATCCGATTCAGGAAACCGGTAAACGTCCCACCGCTGCGCTTGATCGCAACCTCGCTTATCTCGGCTTGGTCGAAGTGCTTTATGGCTATCCGCTTGATGGTGTGGTGCTCACCACCGGCTGCGATAAAACAACACCGGCTTGCATCATGGCCGCAGCGACTGTGAACATTCCGGCAATTGTTCTCTCTGGCGGCCCGATGTTGAATGGCTGGTATCATGGCGAACGCACAGGCTCGGGCACTGTCGTGTGGAAGAGCCGTGAGCGTCTCGCCGCGGGTGAAATCGAATATGACGAGTTCATGGATATTGTCGCTTCATCAGCGCCTTCCGTTGGCCATTGCAACACGATGGGCACCGCTTCAACCATGAATTCACTTGCCGAAGCGCTGGGCATGACATTGCCAGGCGGCGCTGCAATTCCAGCGCCTTATCGCGAGCGCGGCCAAAACGCTTATGAGACCGGTAAGCGCATTGTTGAAATGGTGTGGGAAGATCTGAAACCGTCCGACATCATGACGCGTGAAGCGTTTGAAAACGCAATCATCATTAATTCGGCGATTGGCGGCTCAACCAATGCGCCTATCCATATCAACGCGATTGCGCGCCATATCGGTGTCGAATTGAAAGTTGAGGACTGGCAGAAATTTGGTCACAAAGTGCCGCTGCTCGTCAATCTGCAACCGGCAGGCAAATATCTTGGTGAAGAATATCACCGCGCTGGTGGCGTGCCGGCCGTAGTGAATGAGCTCATGAAAAAGAAACTCATTCGCGAGAAAGCGCTCACCGTGAATGGCAAGACTATGGGCGAGAATTGCAAAAAGACCAAAGTCATCGATTATGATGTGATTTATCCAATCGATAAGCCGCTCAAGAAAGATGCGGGCTTCTTGGTGCTTAAAGGCAATCTCTTTGATAGCGCTGTGATGAAAACAAGCGTGATCTCGGAAGAGTTTCGGAAGCGCTATCTCTCCAATCCGAAAGATCCGGAAGCTTTTGAGGGCCGCGCGATCGTGTTCGAAGGGCCGGAAGATTATCACCACCGCATCGATGATCCGAAACTGAAAATCGATGAAAACTGCATGCTTTTCATTCGCGGCACGGGTCCGATCGGTTATCCCGGTGCCGCAGAAGTTGTGAATATGCAACCGCCAGCCGCTTTGATCAAAAAGGGCATTACCTCATTGCCATGCATTGGCGATGGTCGCCAATCTGGCACATCCGGTTCGCCCTCGATTTTGAACGCATCACCGGAAGCAGCGGCGAATGGTGGCCTGGCCCTTTTGAAAACCAATGACCGCGTACGCATCGATTTGAAAAAAGGCACGGCCGATATTCTGATCTCGAAAGAAGAGCTTGCAAAGCGTCGTGCGGATTTGATGAAACATGGCGGCTTCCAATATCCGGCAAGCCAGACACCATGGCAGGAAATCCAACGTTCGATGGTCGATCAATTGTCGGACGGCATGGTGCTCAAACCCGCCGTGAAATATCAACGCGTCGCACAGAAATTTGGTGTGGCGAGAGATAATCACTGAGTGAGTCACGGCTGTTAATCACCCTCATCCTGAGGAGCATCGCGACGAGCGATGCGTCTCGAAGGATCCTTCGACACGACGCGTTCCGCGTCGGCTCAGGATGAGGATAATAAAGCCGATAATTCGGCGTAGTTCTTGCGATCCAGTTGCTTAAGGCAAGTTTAACAAACACCCATGTCCTCTTTTACTCCCACATCAACACCCGATCCGATCACACAACTTCCGATTGGCGTTGAAGTGGATACGTATGCCGCACCGCGTCCTGAACGCATTGTGCATGAAGGTCGTTATGTTCGGCTTGAACCCCTTGATCCTCGAAAACACACCGATGATCTTTATGCCGCCTCAATATCTCTTTGAAGCGCCCTTTGCAGATCATGCCGCCTTCAAAGCGCATATTGAACGTAAAGCGCAGTCTGAGGATCCGCTCTTTTATGCGATCATTGATAAAGCGTCTGGTAAAGCGGTGGGTTATGCCACCTTGATGCGCATTGACACCATACATCGAGTGATCGAAGTCGGTAACATCATGTATGGCACGCCGTTGCAAAAAACGCCCGGTGCGACCGAAGCGCAGTATTTGCTGATGCGCTATGTTTTCGACACACTTGGCTATCGCCGTTATGAATGGAAATGCAATGCGCTGAACGCACCCTCGCGGCGTGCAGCGGATCGCTTCGGTTTCACATTCGAAGGGATTTTTCGCCAACATATGATCGTGCGTGGACGAAACCGTGACACGGCATGGTATTCAATCCTTGATACCGAATGGCCAAAGCAAAAGCGCGCCTTTGAAGCCTGGCTTCATCCGCAAAATTTTGATGGCGATGGCCGCCAAATGAAAAATCTGAACGCATTCAAATAAAGGGGAAATAAAATGGCAGGTCGATTGAAAGGTAAGCGCGCAGTTGTAACAGCCGCAGCCAATGGCATTGGGCGCGCGATTGCGGAATTTTTCGTGGCTGAAGGTGCAACGGTTTGGGCCACCGATATCAACGACAAAGCGCTCGCGGACATCAAGCGCGCCAAACGCGCAAAGCTCGATGTCTTATCAACTGATGCCGTGAATGCCTTCGCCAAAGACGTGGGCACGATTGATATTCTCGTTAACGCCGCCGGTTATGTGCATCATGGCAGCGTGCTCGAATGCGATGAAGCGGCGTGGGATTTCTCGATGGATCTCAATGTCAAATCCATGCACCGCATGATCCGCGCTTTTATTCCGGGCATGTTGGCGCAAGGCAAAGGCTCGATTGTGAACATCGCCTCTGGTGCTGGCTCCGTGCGCGGCATTCCCAATCGCTATGTTTATGGTGCGTCGAAAGCGGCGGTGATTGGTCTAACAAAAGCGGTCGCCGCTGATTTTATCAAGAAAGGCATTCGCGCCAATGCGATTTGTCCGGGCACAATCCAATCCCCCTCGCTCGATCAACGCATCGCCGCACTCGCCAAATTGCAGGGCATCGGTAAAAAAGAAGCGCGCCAAATGTTCATTGATCGCCAACCCATGGGTCGTCTCGGTACAGCGGAAGAGATCGCGTGGCTTGCTGTCTATCTCGGCTCCGATGAATCAAGCTATACAACAGGCCAGATCCATCTCGCTGATGGTGGCTTTGCGCTTTAATTCTCATTGAGGATCTTTCACATGCATATTCTTATCATCGGTGCGGCGGGCATGGTCGGTCGCAAATTGGCAGAGCGATTGGCGAAAGATGGACATCTTGGCGGTCGCGAAATCACCAAAGCGACTCTGCATGATGTCGTTGTGCCCACAGCGCCTCAAGGGGCAAAATTCACATCAACAACGCTGGCCTCCGATTTTTCATTGCCCGGTGAGGCGGCGAAACTTGTGGCCGGAAAGCCCGACGTGATTTTCCATCTCGCCGCCATTGTATCCGGTGAAGCCGAACAAGATTTCGACAAAGGTTATCGCATCAATCTTGATGGCACGATGCAGCTTTTTGCAGCGATCCGTGCAATCGGCAATGGTTACAAACCGCGTGTTGTCTTCACCTCGTCGATTGCGGTGTTTGGTGCGCCATTTCCGGAAGCGATTGGTGATGAATTTTTCACAACGCCGCTTACCTCTTACGGCACGCAAAAAGCGATTGGCGAATTGCTGCTCTCGGATTATTCGCGCAAAGGCTTTTTCGACGGAGTCGGCATTCGCTTGCCCACAATCTGTGTGCGGCCGGGTACGCCCAATAAAGCCGCATCCGGCTTTTTCTCGAACATCATTCGCGAACCACTTGCCGGTCATGAAGCGGTGTTGCCGGTGGCTGAAACTGTGCGCCATTGGCACGCAAGCCCGCGCTCAGCCGTCGGCTTTCTCCTTCATGCCGCAACCATGGACACAACGCTTTTGGGATGGCGACGCAATCTCTCTATGCCGGGTCTTTCTGTGACAGTGGGCGAACAGATTGCGGCACTCAGAAATGTTGCGGGTGAAAAAGTTGTCGCGCGGATCAAGCATGTGCCCGATCCGACCATCATCAAAATTGTTGAAGGATGGCCGATGAATTTTGATACGAAACGCGCGCGCTCTTTAGGCTTCACATCTGAAGCGACATTCGAAGAGATCATCCGCGTTCACATTGAAGACGAGCTTCACGGCAAAATCGCCTAATTCGCGAGATCTTTTATACGATATCAAGACCGGCGTGTTATCCACGCGCCGGCTTTTTTGTTACCAGCTTTTGAAGGGTGTCTCGGCAACAGGTGTGAGTGGATGTTTACCGGCAAGATAGGCAACCACATTATCAACGACCAATTGTCCCATCAAATTGCGTGTATGGATCGACGCTGATCCAACATGAGGTAACAGCACGGCATTTTCGCAGGCCATCAAATCTGCTGGCACATGCGGTTCATTTTCAAACACATCAAGACCTGCCGCGAAGATAATCTTTTCACGCAAAGCTTTTGCCAAAGCCGATTCATCAACCACGCTGCCGCGCCCGATATTAATCAATACGCCTTGGGGGCCGAGTGCTTTAAGAACATCCGCATTGATGATGTGTTTGGTTGAGGCGCCACCTGGAGCCACACTCATCAGAATATCGACATCACGCGCCATGTCGATGAGCGAGTCATAATAATGATAGGAAACATCATCCTGTTTTGTGCGGCCGTGATAGGCGATTGTGAGTCCAAAGGCTTCGCACCGTGTGGCTATCGCTTTGCCTATGCGACCGAGTGCGAGAATGCCGATCTTTTTTCCGCGCATTGTATTGGCAGTCAAAGGATAAGGTCCTTTTGAAACCCAATGACCGGCGCGCAGCCAACGTTCTGATTGCGGCAATTCGCGAATGGTCATGAGCAGAAGACCTAAAGCCGTGTCAGCCACTTCTTCAGTCAACACGTCAGGTGTGTTGGTAACAATGATCCCGTGCTGTCCGGCCCATTTCGCATCAACCGTGTCATAGCCCACGCCGAAATTGGCAACGAGTTTCAAATTCGGAAAGCGCGACATATAGGCGCCATCAACGGCCAGATGAGCGCCTGTAGCAATGGCGCCGATCTGATCGGCATGGGCCGAAAGATAGGCCTCAGGATCCGCCTGTTCCCATAAGCAATGGAGTTTGCCCGTTGCGCGCAAACCGTCGACGATAAGAGGCATCATACGGGTGGGGGCAAGAATGCCGGTCGCTTTCATGGTGATGTCTCTCCTCCTGAGGAAGCGGATTCGCGCCCGCCCCCGAATCTTGCGGCTGATGATCACACGCATATGACCAATTCTTGATTTTCATGCAATGCATGTGGAAAGTGGTTCTCGGGGAGGCCGCCCATCGGAACATCGTTGAAAAGGGACTTCCGCTCACTGTGATCGGCCATCGCAACCGCGCGCCGATTGAGGATGTTGTGAAGCGCGGTGCCAAAGAGGTGAAGTCGATCCCTGAGCTTGCTCGTGCGTCTGACATTGTTTTTCTTTGCGTGACCGGTTCCAAAGAAGTTGAAGCCGTTACATTGGGCGAGAATGGTTTGGCGCAACACCTCGCTGCCGGTTCGATCATTGTTGATACGTCAACATCCGATCCTGTCTCAACAATGAAGCTTTTTCACGAATGCGCCGCGCGTGGCATCACGCTTGTCGATGCGCCTCTGGGCCGTACACCGAAAGAAGCATGGGACGGCACACTCGATACGATGGTGGGTGCGACCGATGACGTTTTCGCGCGGTTAAAGCCCGTTATGGAGAAATGGGCAGGCCGCGTCATTCATGTCGGAGGACCGGGTGACGGCCATCGCATGAAGCTCGTCAATAATTTCCTGTCTTTGGGCTATGCTGCGCTTTATTCGGAAGCGCTTGTTGTGGCGCGCAAAGTGGGCATCACGCCGGATCGTTTTGATAGTGTCATTCGTGGCGGCCGCATGGATTGCGGTTTCTATCAAACTTTCATGAAATATACGCTGGAGCGCGATATCAACGCGCATAAATTCACATTGGCCAACGCCTATAAAGACACACGTTATCTTGAGTCCATGGCGGATGATGCGGGTGTTTCTAATCCGCTCGGTAACGCGATCAAGAACATTTACACATTAGCGCTTAATCAAGGGCGCGGTGATGATTTTGTGCCGATGCTTGGTGATTTCGTTGCTGAACTCAATGGCACGAAGCTTGGCGAAAGACCGAAGTGAAATTTTGATTTCGCTTTATTCAAATTGTTTTGAGAATCCGCGGCTTTCCTGAAAAATCAGGTAAAGCCCGGACAACACAATGATCACGCCCCCTGCGATGGTGAATGAATCGGGCACATCACCAAAGACGAGATAACCTGAAAGGGTCATCCAACCGAGTTGTGTATACATAAAAGGCGAGAGTACATAGGCGGGCGCGAAGCGATGTGCTGTAATCAAAAAGAAATGACCGACGGCTGCATAGAGCCCCATAGAGAGCATCAATGCCCATGTTGCCAGATCGGGCGGGGATTCCCAGAAAAACGGCAGTCCGAAAGAGAGAATGACGGCGCCAACGAGACCTGAATAAACCAGCGTTGTTTCTGTTTGATCGTGACCAACAAGGAAGCGCGTCATCAACGCGTAGCCTGCATAACAACACATGCCTAAGATTGAAAGAATGGCAACGGGATGGATGCCACCAAAACCCGGGCGCGCGACACTGACGACGCCGAGAAAACCAATGCCGATGGCAATAAATCGATCACGTGGAACTGACTCACCTAAGAGAGGGCCACTCAGCGCGGAGACGAGAAGCGGCGTTGCCAAAGCGATTGTGGTGGTTTGCGCGAGCTGCAAATAATTGAGAGCCACAAAATTCGCGAGGGTGGACAACAAAAGCAGCAAGGAGCGGATGATCTGAACGAGAGGCTTCTTTGTGGTCAGGACACCCGGTTTGGTTTTCGGATTGATGATGAGAAGAACGAGCACCACGCTGAATGAATAACGCGCCCAGACGATTTGTATCGTAGGAATGGAGTGGTTCAACCATTTCGCGGTCGTATCAAGCCCGGTGAAACACAAGAATGTGAGGCACATCAGGCCAATACCGATCAAGCGGTTGATTTTTTCGTCGCGGGGCAGGAGGGCGTGAGGGCTCATGGAGTCTTATTCGTGAAGAGATGAGGGTTCATAGCGAGCGCGATCGGCTTTGACGACCCCTGTTTCTACAAAGCCCCGTTGCAGCTTTGTCACATCTTGGCAATAGTGGATATGAAATTCATGAGTTCTATCAGGGCGAATCGGGTGTTGACGTGGAAGACCTAACTCAAAGCCGTCACGCGGCTTTTGTAGCCGAACCCTTGGTAAAAACCTGGTTTAAAATCGGCTGCCTGTCTTTCGGAGGGGCGGCTGCACAGATTGCGCTTCTTCATCGTGAATTTGTCGAAGAGCGTCGCTTGATTGATGAACGCTCCTTTCTTCATGCGCTCAATCTCTGCATGCTCTTGCCGGGACCTGAAGCACAGCAGCTTGCAACCTATCTTGGCTGGCGTTTTTCGGGCGTCAGAGGTGGTCTTTTGGCGGGCATCTTGTTCGTGCTGCCCGGCGCCTTGGTGATGCTCGGCCTTTCTGTTCTCTATGTTTATCTTGGCACGCATCCTTCGGTTGTTTCCTTGTTTTTCGGTTTGAAATGCGCGGTTCTCTCTTTGATTATTCATGCGGTCATGCGGATTGCAAAGCGGGCCTTCACCAATAAAATTTCATTTCTCTTTGCGTTTCTCGCTTTCCTTGCAATGGCACTAACAAAAATTCCTTTTCCCATTCTGATACTGACCGCAGCGCTTCTCGCTTATTATATTAATCCGATATGGCCCTCACTCTTCGGCGTGCGCGAAACAAGTAGTCATTCTCTTGAACCGATCAATTGGATTGCCTTATCAAGGCGTTCACTTCTTTGGTTAGTGATTTGGTTTAGCCCGCTCATAGTGATCGCTCTTAGTCTTGGCGTTGAGCATCGTCTTTTTGATATTGGTTTGTTTTTTGCGAAACTCGCGAGTCTCAGTTTTGGCGGCGCTTACGCGCTTTTGGCTTGGCTTGCGCAAACAGCCGTTGAAACAAAATCATGGCTTTCATCATTTGAGATGGCTGATGGTTTAGGTCTTGCCGAAACAACACCGGGACCAACAATTCTTGTCACACAATTTGTTGGCTTTCTTGCCGCTTATCGTGCTGCTGATCCCCTGTCTCCACTTTTCGCTGCAATGCTTGGATCATTGCTCACTTTATGGATGACCTTTGCGCCAAGCTTTCTTTTCATCTTTGCAGGCGCGCCTCTCTTTGAACGGATCAAGGCCAATCACAGGCTCGCGGCTTCACTCCAAGCGATCACAGCCATTGTGGTGGGTGTCATCGCGTGGGTGGGCTTATGGTTTGCACTCCATCTCTTCTTTAGCGCGGTGACGACCTATGAAACGGGGTTTGTTCGTATACCGCTTGTTTCCTGGGCGAGCTTTCAACTTGAAGCGGTCTTGCTTTCAGCTTTCGCGGCGCTGATGTTTTTTCTGTTGCGATGGCCTTTATGGGCTGTTCTTATGATCACTATATTTGCCGGATGGGGCCTTGGTTATATGGACCTCATCTAAACAACGTCCGCACAAGAAAGACCTAAGGGAGTGATGTCATGGCCCAAGAGATTTATCCGCGCGATATGAAAGGCTATGGCCGTCATACACCCGATCCGCAATGGCCCGGTGGTGCAAATATTTGCGTGCAATTTGTCGTCAATTATGAGGAGGGCGGCGAAAACAATATTCTTCATGGTGATGCCGCGTCCGAAGCTTTTCTTTCAGAAATTGTCGGTGCCGCGCAATGGCCCGGCCAGCGCCATTGGAATATGGAATCGATTTATGAATATGGCGCGCGTGCAGGCTTTTGGCGGCTTTATCGCATGTTCACCAAACGCAATATGCCGGTCACCTGCTATGGCGTGACAACGGCTTTGATGCGTTCGCCCGATCAGTTGAAAGCGATGAGGGAAGCGGATTGGGAAATCGCTTCACATGGCCTCAAATGGGTTGAGCATAAAGACATGCCGATTGAGGAAGAGCGCAAGCAAATTGCTGAATCGATCAAACTTCACACGGAGCTGACCGGCGAGCGTCCACTCGGTTGGTACACAGGCCGCTGCTCAATGAACACGCAACAGCTTGTGATGGAAGAGGGCGGCTTTCTTTATTCGTCCGACACTTATGCGGATGATTTGCCTTATTGGGTTCATGGCCCGAAGGGTCCGCATCTCATCATCCCCTATACGCTTGATGCGAATGATATGCGCTTTGCCACACCGCAGGGTTTCAACACGGGCGAGCATTTCTATTCCTATCTCAAAGACAATTTCGACATGCTCTATCGCGAAGGCGCAGAAGGCGCGCCGAAGATGATGAATATCGGTCTTCACTGCCGCTTGGTGGGTCGCCCCGGCCGCGCGCTCGCGCTCGAAAAATTCCTCGATTATGTGCAGAGCCACGACAAAGTCTGGGTGACACGGCGAATCGACATCGCCCGCCATTGGCGCAAGGTTCATCCGGCGGGGTGAGGCCCTAAGGCCCCAAATTTCCGAGTCAGAGTATCCGTCTCGTTGCGTACCAGAGTTGACAGTTGATAACTATGGTATA
>RFZR01000261.1 GCA_009920595.1 Alphaproteobacteria bacterium
TTTTCGATTTCGTGATCATTCAAGGAGGGAATGATGGGCGCGACCATCACGCCCGTCGGAATTCCAGCCGCATTCAATTGTTTAACCGCTTCGAGCCGCTTCATCGGCGTTGACGCGCGCGGTTCCATGCGCCGCGCGAGCGTGCCATCAAGCGTTGTCACCGAGAGATAGACTTTTGCGAGCCCCTTCTCAGCCATCGGCGCGAGGAGATCAATGTCACGCGTGACAAGCGCTGATTTCGTAACAATGCCCACCGGATGATTGAAACGCGACAACACTTCAAGAAGGCCACGCATGATTTTGCGCTGGCGTTCAATCGGTTGATAGGGGTCCGTATTGGTGCCGATCGCAATCAATTTTGGTTTGTAATTTTTCGCCGACAATTCCTTTTCGAGGAGCGTGGCGGCATTCTCTTTCGCAAAGAGGCGCGATTCAAAATCAAGTCCGGGCGAGAGTCCCATAAAGGCATGCGTCGGCCGTGCGAAACAATAAATGCAGCCATGCTCGCATCCGCGATAGGGATTGATCGATTGATCAAACGGAATATCAGGCGATTCATTATGCGTGATAATGCTGCGCGGTGTTTCAACCGTCACATGGGTTTTGAATTCCGGCAGCTCTTCGGAAGAGCCCCAGCCATCATCTTCATCAACACGCGCAATTGGCTCGTAACGACCGGAAGGATTGGTGACGGCCGCACGACCACGCCGCCGATCAGACTCGACGCCGCGTTCAGCCAATCGCTCGATGACGGGGATGCGCTCATCAATGCGCGGCATCGCCAGCTCCCAAAAATTGTCGATCAAAAGAGCAAGAACATTTCAAGAACAAGCAGGATTCCCTGCGCCAATCAAGCGTATTATCGGCCGAAAAGCCGATTGTGCCCGCAATTTCGGCACCGAGAATGGAAAGATGCGTGATAAAAACGCGCTCATGATTTCCGTTGTGATCCCGACGCTTGATGATGATCCGGCGCTCATCGAAACGCTTGCGACGCTTGTTGCGGGTATTGCCGAGGGCGTGTTGCGCGATGCTGTGATCGTCGGCCCGCCCTCACCCCGCATCGATGACATGGCGGAAGCGGCAGGCACGGCACGTGTGATGTTTGATGGGACATGGGCCGAACTGATCAAAGCGGGCGCCTCGGCCGCGCGCGCGGATTATTGCTTTGTGATTGGCGCGGGCCTCGTGCCCACCGGCTCATGGACGTTGGCGTTGTCCGACGGCATCGACCAAATTCAAAATCCGGACGAAGCGGGATTTTTACCGCATTTGCCCCGTCCAGGTCTTTTCGAAAGTGTAAAAGTGGCGCTTTTGACGCAAAAGGCGCTGCTAACGGGTCGTCCCGATCATCGTCATGCCCTGTTAGCGATGCGCTCTTCATTGGTGGCAGAGACAAAGAGATTTAGACTTTTCCGGCTTGAAGCCGCCGTCAGCGACCGGAAAATCCACAGATCTTCCCGCTGATATCCCAAGCCCTTCCCCCGTTTTTCCCCTCACGATCCAAGACATATTCGATCCCGCACGAACAGGTTTTCCACAACCTGTCCACAGACCTCCCCACAGCTTGTATAAAGACGGGCGCGCCTCCCCTTACCGGTGCTTTAACGCCTCGCCGGGCCAGAGCGCTTTGCGCGCGCGATCATATTGCGGGGGACGTTTAAGATCGACACCGAGCGCATCGGCGGCATGCCACCCCCAACGCGGATTATCGAGGAACGCTCGCGCGAGCGCGATTTGATCGGCTTCACCTTTTTCGAGAATCTCTTCCGCTTGCTCCGGCGAAACAATCATGCCGACCGCACGTGTCGTAATGCCCGTTTTCTTTTTAATCTCATCGGCAAAACCGACTTGATAATTCGGCCCCGCCTTCACTTGCGCTGCAGGATCCAACCCACCCGAACTCACGCAGGCGTAAGTTGCACCACGCTCTTTGAGCTTGGAAGTGAAGGTCACTGCATCATCAACGGTCACGCCCCCGTCCATCCAATCGCTTGCCGCGATGCGCACGCCAATGGCAGTGCTTTTAGGAACAGCGGCATAAACCGCTTCCATCACTTCAAGTCCAAAGCGCATACGATTTTCAAGTGAGCCGCCATATTTGTCCGTGCGTGTATTGGAAAGCGGTGAGAAAAATTGATGCACGAGATAGCCATGCGTCATATGTAATTCGATGACGTCAATACCAAGACGCACAGCACGTTTCGCCGCTTGCACAAAAGCTTCAATGATTCGCGCAATGCCCGCTTCATCGAGCGCTTCGGGTGTGTGCCAATTCGCACCAAACGCTTTTGCCGATGCACTCACCGTCAGCCACGGATCTTGCTCCGCTTTTAAAGCCGCACCACTCTCCCAAGGGCATCTGAATAAAGACCAACACATCCATGGGTGATGCGGCCGCGGCGCTCAACGCCAGTTGCTTCAATCATCACAAGGCCAGCACCCGACATGGTCAGATTCATGAGATGCTGCAAATGCCAATCTGTCATCGAGCCATCATCGGCGGTGTACTGACACATCGGCGCCACCGCGATGCGGTTGGGGGCCGTGACGGGGCCGATTTGCAAGGGCGTGAAAAGCTTTGGCGTGTTGGACATGGGGGGCTCTGGTGAGGGTGTAGGGTTTAAGGGATCGTGCTTTCCGTCATTGCGAGGAGGCCCGAAGGGCCGACGTGGCAATCCATTTCTATTCTGAACCGTTCTATGGATTGCCGCGTCGCGCTGCGCGCT
>RFZR01000262.1 GCA_009920595.1 Alphaproteobacteria bacterium
CGGATGAATGGCATATTTGATTTCGACGCCTTCCTTTTTGAGAAGGTCAGCCATTTCACGCAAAGCATGCTGTGCCTGCGCAACCGCCATGCCGTAACCCGGAACAATGATCACGCTTGAGGCATTCTTCATCATGAAAGCCGCATCATCTGCTGACCCTTGTTTTACTGGCCGTGTTTCAACATGACCCGCAGCACCGCTTGATGTCTCGCCGCCGAACCCGCCAAGGATTACGGAGAAGAAGGAGCGGTTCATGCCCTTACACATGATGTAAGAGAGGATCGCGCCTGAAGAGCCGACCAAAGCGCCCGTGATGATCAGCGCCATATTCGAGAGCGTGAAGCCGATGCCAGCGGCCGCCCAACCCGAATAAGAATTGAGCATCGACACGACGACCGGCATATCCGCGCCACCAATCGGAATGATGATCAGAATTCCGAGCAGCAAGGCAACAAGTGTGATCAACCAGAAGAAGATCGTGTTTTGTGAGATCATGAACAAGATGATCAACACAACAAGACCAACGGCCAGCGCGATGTTGATGAGATGGCGGCTTGGCAGCATGATCGGTTTGCCGCTCATATTGCCGTTCAATTTCAAAAACGCGATGATTGAACCGGTAA
Organism: Alphaproteobacteria bacterium; assembly: GCA_009920595.1. Taxonomy (GTDB): domain Bacteria; phylum Pseudomonadota; class Alphaproteobacteria; order Rhizobiales; family Beijerinckiaceae; genus CAIUPE01. The sequence continues at coordinate 624 of RFZR01000262.1, forward strand.
AGGTAATCGCACCAATCGCGACACCAAGCGACATTTCAACAATGCTTGCGATTTTGATTCCGCCTGCCGGTGTTGTGATGTGAAACGCGTCAGGAGCATAAAGCGCACCGGCGGCAACAAACACTGCAGCGAGACCGACAAGCGAATGGAAGAACGCGACGAGTTGCGGCATCGCTGTCATCGCAATACGACGCGCGAGAATTGCACCGAAGCCGCCGCCAACAGCAAGACCGATGAGCAAGAGTGCCCAGCCGGTAAGGCCTGCAGGAGGGGCAACAAGGAGCGTGGTGATCATGGCAATCGCCATGCCGATCATGCCTGCAAAATTACCTTGGCGTGATGTGGCCGGCGATGAAAGCCCGCGCAATGCGAGAATGAACAATACGCCGGAAACAAGATAGAGAAGGGCCGCGATATTGCCGGACATGGGCTTATCCCTTCTTCTTATACATAGCGAGCATGCGTTGGGTCACAAGGAACCCACCGAAAATATTCACACTTGCAAGGATCAAAGCGCCAAGTCCAAAAAGACGTGCAGGTAACGCGCCATCTTCACCGGCTGTTGTCGCATCAACACCAATCGCAAGAAGCGCACCGACAACAATCACGGATGAAATCGCGTTCGTCACCGACATCAAAGGCGTGTGCAAGGCAGGCGTCACCGCCCACACAACAAAATAGCCGACGAACACAGCGAGAATGAAAAGCGCGAATTCGAAACCTTGCGCGATATCGGCAAGATCTTTAGCGGCATCGGCAAGAGCCGCCGCTTTGTCATGCAGCATTTGAGCGGTGTCGGTCGCCATGCGAGACTCCGTTAAATTAGGATTTTGGCTGGAAATTCGGATGGACAACAGACCCGTCGCGCGTCAGCAAAGTCGCTTTGACAAGTTCATCATCCCAATTGGGAGCAAGTGTCTTTTCTTTCTTGTCGATCATTGTCTCAAGAAAGGCGAAGAGATTTTTTGCGTAAAGCGCTGAGGCACTCGCAGCGATTCGACCGGGTAAATTGACTGGCCCCAAAATCGAAACACCATTTTCAGTCACAATCGTTTCGCCCGCCTTTGAGAGCGCAACGTTGCCACCGCGTTCAACCGCGAGATCCACAATCACTGAACCCGCGCGCATCGATCTCACCATCTCTTCGCTGACAAGTTTCGGCGCTGGACGACCGGGAATCAAAGCCGTGGTGATCACGATGTCTTGCTTGGCGATATGCGAGGCGACCAGTGCGGCTTGTTTCGCTTGATACTCGGCCGACATTGGCTTTGCGTAGCCTGCAGCCGTCTCAGCCTGTTTGAATTCGTCATCCTCGACCGCAATAAATTTGGCGCCAAGCGAGGCGACTTGTTCTTTCGCAGCCGGACGCACATCGGTCGCCGTTACAATTGCGCCAAGACGGCGCGCGGTGGCAATCGCCTGAAGGCCGGCAACGCCCGCGCCCATCACGAAGACCTTTGCCGCCGGAACCGTACCGGCCGCCGTCATCATCATGGGCATGCCACGCCCATAGGCGGAGGACGCATCAATCACAGCCCGGTAACCGGCCAAATTGGCCTGGCTCGAGAGGACGTCCATAACTTGCGCGCGGGTAATGCGGGGCATCAATTCCATCGAAAAGGCCGAAAGCCCCGCCTTGGCCATCGAAGCAAGCGCTTCCGGCGAATCATAGGGGTCCATGACCGCGAGGACGAGCGCACCTTTAGGCATCAACGCCATTTCGCCTTCGGTCGGGCGTCGAACCTTTAAAACAACCGCTGCATCCGCGAGCGTTTCTTTCGCGGATGAGGCGATATGGGCGCCCGCTGCGGTAAATTCCGCATCCGGAATGCCCGAATTCTTGCCTGCGCCGGCCTCAACCGACACTGTGGCACCGAGTCCGATGAGTTTCTTGATGGTTTCCGGCGTCGCCGCGACACGGGTTTCGAGGGCGGCGGTTTCGGAAATGACGGCGATTTTCATGGCAATCCCTGTCTGTCTCGATCGATCCGGTGGATGAAGACTGTCTGAGCCAAACGGCTCAAGACACCAATTGGATCAGATCAGGGTGAGCGCCATGACCACCAAAAGAGCCGT
>RFZR01000263.1 GCA_009920595.1 Alphaproteobacteria bacterium
CTAATATCGAGCCGCTTGCAGCTGCTTAGAACGCCCATAATCGACGGCCCATCTCATACCAGAGCGCTTCGATCAAAAAAGTGATAGACTGCTAAGTAGACCCCGTGAGACTTTTTCCACCCAACGGACGAACATTTAAAATTTCGCTTTTTCTCCCCGAAAATTGAACCAGATCGCCGGAAACGGCTTCACCTCGACCCTACGCCATGCCATGTTCATATCTGGCAATCTGATCGGGTTGCCTGATCCAAAAAAAGGGGGTGGGCTATGCGCTCATTTGTTCTTGGCGCGTTTTTAACGGCGGGTCTAACGCTCGCCGCACAAGCAGACACAGTGAAGCCGGCTATCGTTTATGATCTTGGCGGCAAATTTGATAAGTCGTTCAATGAAGGCGTTTTCCGTGGTGCGGAAGCATTTCAAAAATCTTCCGGTGTAGAGTTCCGCGATTTTGAAATCCAAAATGACGCGCAGCGCGAACAAGCGCTTCGTCGTTTTGCAAAAGATGGTTTCTCCCCGATCCTTGCCGTAGGGTTCAGTCAAGCGTCGGCCGTTGAAAAAGTCGCAAAAGAATTTCCGGATACGAAATTCACAATCATCGACATGGTTGTTGACGCGCCCAATGTGCAATCCGTTGTGTTTAAGGAGCAAGAAGGCTCCTTCCTTGTGGGGCTCTTGGCGGCGAAAGCATCCAAATCCGGTAAAGTGGGTTTCGTTGGCGGTATGGACATTCCACTCATCCGTCGCTTCGCCTGTGGTTATGTTCAAGGCGCGAAATACGCGAATGCCAAAGCAGAAGTCTTGCAGAATATGACCGGCACAACAGGTGCGGCATGGAATGATCCTGTGAAGGGCGCTGAACTCGCGAAATCGCAGATCGATCGTGGTGTTGATGTGGTCTATCACGCCGCCGGTGGCACGGGTGTTGGTGTTTTGCGTGCCGCAGCGGATGCAGGCAAACTCGGTATCGGTGTTGATTCAAACCAGAACGGCATGCACCCGGGTAAAGTTCTGACCTCAATGTTGAAGCGCGTTGACAATGCAACAATCGCTTCCTTCCAAGCCGCGAAAGACGGAACATGGAAGGCAGGCATCACGGTGTTGGGACTTAAAGAGAACGGCGTCGGCTGGGCCTTGGATGATAACAATAAGGCGCTCATTACCGCTGATATGAAATCGGCGGTTGATGCTGCGGCTGCCGATATCGCATCGGGAAAGATCGTCGTTCACGATTATATGTCAGACAGCAAGTGCCCCGACTAAATGAAACGATGGCGGGACAAGTTCCCGCCATCGCCCTTAACGGGATTGATAAACGCTTTGGCGAGGTTCGCGCGAATAACAACGTGAACCTTAAGGTTGCGCGCGGATCCGTTCACGGAATTGTTGGCGAGAATGGCGCGGGTAAATCTACATTGATGTCGATCCTTTATGGTTTTTATGAAGCCGATCGCGGCAGCATTGAGATCAATGGCAAAGAGGTTCACATTCGCACCCCCAAAGAAGCCATTGCCGCCGGCATCGGTATGGTGCACCAACATTTTATGTTGGTCGATCCCCTGAGCGTGATCGAAAATGTCATGCTTGGCGCTGAAGGTGGCGCATGGCTCAGAAACAGCGAAAGAGACATTCGCTTAAGCCTCGAAAAACTCGGACAAGATTACGGTTTGATCATTGATCCGGATGCGATTGTCGAAGAACTCCCGGTAGGTCTTCAACAACGTGTCGAAATTTTAAAGGCGCTTATTCGTGGCGCTGATATTTTGATCCTCGATGAACCGACGGCAGTTCTCACGCCGGATGAAGCCGAGCAGCTTTTTCAACTTTTGCGTATGCTCGCGCAACAAGGCAAGACGATCATCCTCATCACGCACAAGCTCAATGAGATCATGGCCGTGACCGATCATGTCTCAGTGATGCGTCGCGGCGAAATGGTGGCTACACTTGAAACCGCAAAAACAACGCCTGCGAATTTAGCTGATTTGATGGTTGGCCGGCATGTCTTGCTCGACATTGTCAAAGGCCCACCCAAAATTGGACCTGTGCGTCTAAGCGTCGAAAATTTATCCATTCGCGATCGCCATGGCGCGTTGCGTGTCAAAAATATTTCATTCGAAATACACGCTGGTGAAATTCTCGGATTGGCGGGTGTGGCTGGCAATGGACAGAAAGAACTTTTGGAAGCTTTAGCGGGTATCATCACGCCGACGCTTGGACATATTCTGCTCGACGGCAAAGATTTAATCGACCTTGCACCCACCCCCGCTGAACGGCGTCAACACGGTGTGTTACATATTCCCGAAGATCGTCAGCGCATGGGTCTTGTATCAGCCTTTCGCGCGGCGGAAAGTATGATCCTCGGCTTTGACTCTGATGAAGCTTTTCGCAACGGGCCCTTTCTTTCAATGTCCGCAATTGACGCGCATACGATGAAAGAGATGGATCGATATGATATAAGACCACGGGATGCATCATTAAAGACAGCCAAGTTTTCTGGCGGTAATCAGCAAAAAATTGTTCTTGCGCGTGAAATCGAACATCACCCGAAAGTGCTTCTTGTTGGACAGCCAACACGTGGCGTCGATGTAGGGGCCATCGAATTTATCCATAAACGCCTGATCGCTTTGCGCGATGCGGGTGTTGCCATTCTTCTTGTCTCGGTCGAACTTGATGAGATCATGAGTCTTTC
>RFZR01000264.1 GCA_009920595.1 Alphaproteobacteria bacterium
CGGCGCCTTTGCGGGATCGGTCACCGCCGCGTTGTTTCTCCAGCGCTTTGTGGAGAAGGCGAAAGCCTGGGCGCATTTCGATGTGTTCTGCTGGGTGCCGTCGCCCAAATCCGGCCGCCCTGAAGGGGGCGAGGTGCAAGCCGCGCGGCTTGTGTTTGAGCTCCTTGAGCGGCGGTATGGGAAAAAATGACGCAGCCGACCCTTTGTCGTATCGCCTGACGGCACGCCCCCATCGAAAAAACGGGCTTGCCCATGCCCGCACCTCTTTTTAGCGTGGCGGCGAAATTTATTGGTGTTTCTTTGAAAGGACTGGATCGCGATGAAAACCCATGCCCGTGTTGTCGTCATTGGGGGCGGCGTTGTTGGCGCTTCGGTTCTCTATCATCTCACCAAAGCCGGTTGGAAAGATGTCGTGCTGGTTGAGCGCGAACAGTTGACCCATGGCTCGACATGGCATGCGGCGGGCGGCTTCCATACGCTCAATGGCGATCCGAATGTCGCCAAGCTTCAGGGCTACACGATTGCGCTTTATGACGAGCTTGAAAAAATCTCGGGCGAAAGCTGTGGTCTCCATCGCTCCGGCGGCTTGATGCTTGCGGATACGCCAGAGCGCATGGATTGGCTCAAAATGGCGCATGCGCGTGCGCGCTATCTAGGCCTCGAAACTGAATTGATTTCGGTGAAGGAAGCGAAAGATCTGCTACCGCTGCTTGATGAAACGAAATTCATCGGCGCGATGCTCGACAAGGCCGACGGCAATCTCGATCCTTACGGCACAACGCATGCCTATGCGAAGTCGGCGCGTATTCAGGGTGCTGAAATCTATCTGAAAACAAAGGTCGAAGAACTGAACCAACGCAAGGATGGCGGTTGGGATGTTGTCACCAATCAGGGCACGATCATCGCCGAACATGTTGTGAACTGCGGCGGTCTCTGGGCGCGCGAAGTTGGTCGCATGGTCGGCATTGAACTGCCGGTGCTCGCAATGGAGCACATGTATCTCGTGACGGATGAGATGCCGGAAGTCGTGGCTTATAACAAAGAGCGCGGCCATGAATTGCCACACGCGATCGACTTCAAAGCCGAAATCTATATGCGCCAAGAGCGCACCGGCATGGTGCTCGGTACATATGAGCGCGCGGGTGTGCCGTGGTCGCCAAAGACAACGTCATGGGATTTCGGCGCGGAATTGTTGCAACCGGATCTCGATCGTATCGCGCCATCGCTTGAAATCGGCTACGAGCATTTCCCTGCCATGGCGAAAGCCGGCATCAAGAAAATCATCAACGGTCCGTTCACGTTCTCACCGGATGGCAATCCCTTGGTTGGTCCTGTGCAGGGTCTTTCGAATTACTGGGTCGCCTGCGCGGTGATGGCGGGCTTCAGCCAAGGTGGTGGCGTCGGTCTCGCGCTGTCGCAATGGATGGTCAATGGCGATCCGGGCTTTGACGTCTGGGGTATGGACGTCGCGCGCTATGGCGAATGGGCCACGCGCTCTTATACAAATGAGAAAGTGCGCGAGAATTATTCACGCCGCTTCCGTATCCGATTCCCGAATGAAGAATTGCCGGCCGCGCGTCCACATCAGACAACGGCAACCTATGATCTCATGGTCGCCAATGGCGCGGTGATGGGCGATTCATGGGGCTTGGAAACGCCGCTCTGGTTTGCGCCGAAAGGTGTTCCGCAGGAAGACATTTTCTCCTTCCGTCGCTCGAATGATTTCCCGCATGTCAAAGCCGAGTGCAAAGGCGTGCGCGAAAAAGTCGGTGTTACGGAAATTGCAAACTTCGCGAAATATGAATTCACCGGTGCGGGCGCGGAAGCCTATCTCGCGCGTCTTATGACCAATGTGATGCCGAAGACAGGTCGTTTGGTGTTGACACCGATGCTCAATGAAAAGGGCAAGCTCATCGGCGACTTCACGATTGCGAAAGCGGGCGAAGGCCATTTCTATATGTGGGGCTCGTCGCAAGCGCAGATCTATCACATGCGCTGGTTCGAAAAGCATCTGCCGAAAGATGGCTCAGTCTCGGTGAAGCGTCTTGATATGGGTCTTGTGGGCTTGTCGATTGCGGGTCCGAAGGCGCGTGATGTCTTGCAGGCTTTGACCGATGAAGATGTGTCAAACGCCGCATTCAAATTTATGGATCACAAGAGCTTCGATATCGCCAATGTTCCGGCGATGGTGAACCGCGTCACCTACACGGGCGATCTGGGTTACGAAATCTGGGTGAAGCCTGAATATCAACGCCGCCTCTATCTTGCGATTCTCGAAGCCGGTAAGCCGCATGGCTTAATCAATTTCGGTATGCGCGCATTGCTTGCTCTGCGTCTTGAGAAAAACTTCCCCACATGGTTCCGCGAATTGCGTCCAATCTATGGGCCGTTCGAAGCCGGTATGGATCGTTTCATCCGTCTCGATAAGCCGGATTTCATCGGCAAGGCTGCTGCGGTTGAAGAACATAAGAGCGGCGGCACATTGCGTCGTGTCTCGATGATTGTCGAAGCGACCGATGCGGATGTGCTCGGTGACGAACCAATCTGGCATGGCAACAAAGTGATCGGTTGGGTGACATCAGGCGGCTATGCGCATTATGTCGATAAATCACTCGCGCAAGGCTATGTGCCGAAAGAGATCGCGAATGATCTCGGTCATGGCTCATTTGCGATCGAGAT
>RFZR01000265.1 GCA_009920595.1 Alphaproteobacteria bacterium
CGCCCCGTCATTACGCATCTCGACGATCAAAGTGCGATTCTGATTGGTTATTGTATGGATATTGATGAAATTGCCTTCGAATGAAACATCGCTCACGCGGACTTCGATCGAATTTCCGCTTGCGGATGGGGCATCGAGAAGGCGCGCATGTTCGGGTCTGACATAAAGGCGAAGGCTTTGCGTGTTTTGAACGGCCGAGCCAAGCATGGCATCAAAGGCACCGTGATCGGTTTCGAAACGTCCTTGCGATGAGGTTGATGAAACCAGTTTGCCTTCAAATATATTATTCTCGCCGACAAAAGACGCCACAAATCCGTTGCTCGGGAGATTGTAAATCTCCTCTGGCTTCGCGACTTGCTGTAAGCGGCCCTGTGACATTACAGCGACACGATCAGACATCGCCAAGGCTTCGCCTTGATCATGGGTGATATAAATGAATGTCACATTGGTTCGTTTTTGAATCGCGCGTAACTCCGCGCGCATATGTTGACGGAGTTTCAAATCAAGCGCGGAGAGCGGCTCGTCAAGCAGCATCACTTTCGGCTCGACCGCGAGCGCGCGCGCAATCGCCACGCGTTGCTTTTGTCCTCCGGAAAGTTGTGAAATCATTTTGTCGCCCGCGCCCGGTAAATCGACAATTCTTAAGAGGTCTTCGGCGCGCGCACGACGGGTGGCTTTATCAACGCCACGCATCTCAAGACTAAATGAAACATTTTCCCATACGGGCATCAAAGGAAAGAGAGCGAGATTTTGGAAAATCAAAACGGTCGGCCGTTTGTTCGGGCGTATGCCTTCCATATCTTCACCACCGATGCGAATATGTCCTTCGCTTGGCGAAATGAAGCCAGACACCATCCTCAAAATGGTTGTCTTTCCGCATCCCGATGGACCGAGAAAAGAGAAAAATTCACCAGCGCCAATTGTTACGGATACTTTATCGACGGCGCGAAATGTTCCGAAATCCGCCGATACCCCGTCTAGTTCAACTGTAGCGCCCATTGCTCATTTATTCCCTTGCACATCTTGCCCATATTGTTGTGATTAATCACCAAAAGACAGTAACCGCAACGCGCCTTGCAAGACGATGATTGTCAACAAAACAAAAGGCCGCCGGACGTGTTAATCCGGCGGCCTTCCAAATCAAGTCTTCTTATGCGGCTTTCCACTTATCGGCATATTCGCCGCGAATCTTGACGAACCACGCTTCTTGCGTGGGCCACCACCAGAGCTTTTTCAGAGCATCGCCCGGGAATGAAGCCGAATAGAAATCGGCGACGTCCTTATCGAGTTTCTCGACGCTGCCTTTGCCAACGGGGTTCGCGGAGAAAGCGGTCGCCCAAGCGGCTGCGCCTTCAGCGGACGAAACCCATTTTGCGAAAGCATGAGATTGCTCAACATTCTTGGCGTTTTTCAAAAGCACGAAGCCTTGGTTCCAAGCAAAGGCACCTTCCTTCGGCGCAATATATTTGTAACCTTCCTTGCGGAGATTGAAGCCGGTTGAATCCCATGTGAGACCAATCACTGCGCCATTGGTGCGGAAACCTGCTTGCGCGTCATTTTCGCCTGACCAGAATTGCGCGATGTTGGATTTCACCTTTACGGCTTCCGCAAAGGCAATATCCCACAATTTTCTCATATTCGCTTCGTTCTTATAGCTTTCGAGCCAAGGCATCGGCAATTTGCCGGTTGCATCGAGATAGCGGCCCATCGCAGCGAGTGACGAATGCGCGCGCACGCAAACTTTGCCTTTATATTTCGGATCGAAGAGATCGCCGAGTGATGGAATGCCACCAGTGGGTTGCACGTCCTTGGTGTTATAGGTGATCGCTTCCGTGCCCCAAACCGAGGGAACAATCATGCGTTGGCCGCCAATCGTGGCAGCTTCACCGGCTGCACCATCGGCAAGGCCAGGGAGATAGGCATCGAGGCTGATCTTCTTTTGATCCCAGCCTTGGACGAGGCCGTTTGAAGCCCAACCCGCAACGCGGTCAACAGTTGGCTCGGCAACGTCGATTGCGCCGGTTTGCATGGCTAATTTGGCCTGCGCAAACATATCGTCTTGGCTCGGATATTCGGTGAAATTCACCTTAATGCCGGTTGCCTTTTCGAATGCCGGGAAAACTTTAGCTTTCAAATCGTCATAGCCTGCCCAACCGACGAAGTTCACTTCACCGGACGAGGCGAGAGCAGATTTGGAAACAATGGCGGGTGCAACAACGGCACCGAGGCCGAGGGCTGCGCCACCCTTTAGTATAGTGCGGCGGTCGATCATCGTGATCGGCTTGGACATAGAGATCTCCTTGGAGCGGTTCGAGAGAGGGGCAGACCGTTACATCATTGGATTTTGACGCAGGGTTGCCAATTCGATCTGGCACCAGGAAAAAGGCACCAGCGCCTCGATCAAAGAGGTTTATTATGACGCTCAGATGACGATCGAGAGGCTCATACGAGGGTCTTCGGTTTTTTACATCGGTATAAACATACTAACTTATTGATAAAAAAAAGAAAAACGATCTTGATTCGACTGGATTTAGAGTATCGACAAAGGCCCAGTTCTTCGCCAAATCTTTAGGGCTATCGATATTTTATGAAAAATGACGGTGGACCACAGTTTATGGATGGACTGGACCGAAATTTTCCGCATGATGTCATGCGGGGGAATGCGGAGG
>RFZR01000266.1 GCA_009920595.1 Alphaproteobacteria bacterium
TCTTCTTGATCCGGAAGGCGAGGGTCTTCACGCCCCAATATTCGGTCTTCGTGACCTTGCCGCCATTGGCTTCGATCACGCCTTTATATTGCTCATTGATGGCCTCGACCTGCTGCGCCGTCACATCTTGGCGCACGAGGATGACATGCTCATAGAGAGCCATGGGTTTGCCTTTCCTGTTTCACGCGAGCTTTCGGCGCCAAGCCCTTCGAGCCACTAGGATTTTTAAATCCAAGGAAAGGCTCGAAACGAGAGAGGAACGAAGGCGGAGACAAGGGAAACGGAGAGGGATCTCCTACCCGAAAACTCGGGCTTTCCTTTCAGCCACCGGCCGATCGACCGCGATTGAAGGCGCCTACCTAAAGGCAAAACTCAAGAAAGGCAAGGGGATAGCGGTTTGGCAGCCGGGTCTAAATGTCAGCCCAAAGCCCCCATCACCAGAGTGACATTCAAGCCAATAATGACGATCGCGATGAGGCCCGCAAGCGCGGTCACGGCGCGTGGGGCAACCAAAGCACCCATCCGTTTCTTTGAAGCGGTGAAGATTACGAGGGGCACGATCGCAAAGGGCAATTGCAGACTTAAGACCACTTGGCTGAAGACAAGGAGCTTGGTCGCCCCCTCATTGCCATAGTAAAAAGCCACGAAGGCTGCGGGCCCAACCGCGATGAGGCGCGTGACCAGCCTTTGCACCCAAGGCCGAAAAGCGATTTTTAGGAAGCCTTCGAAAACGATCTGGCCCGCGAGCGTCGCAGTCACGGTGGCATTGAGACCGCAGCCGATGAGTGCAATCGCGAAGAGGATCGGTGCGAGCGACGTTCCCAAGAGCGGCTCGAGCAGGGCATGAGCGTCGGACAATTCTGCGATATCGGTTTTGCCATTCGCGTGGAAGGTCGCTGCCGACAGGATCAAAATCGACGCGTTGATCAGGAAGGCGAAACAAAGGGCGACGGTTGAATCAATCGTTGCAAAAGTCAGACTCTCTTTCCGCGCCTTTGGCGTCGTGCCGAGCACGCGTGTCTGAACGATGCCGGAATGGAGATAAAGATTATGGGGCATCACGGTTGCGCCCAAAATCCCGAGCGCGAGATAGAGCATCTCCGGATTGGTGAGGATCGTCGAACTCGGCATTAGCCCGGGGAACACGGCATTCCAATCTGGTTTTGCGAGTGCAATCTCAACGACAAAGCAGAAGGTGATGAGGGCTAAGACGCCGATCACCACCGCTTCGATCGTCCGGAAACCGTAACGTTGGAGCGCGAGGATCAACAGCGCATCCAATGCCGTGACCGCAATGCCGATGGGCAGCGGCCAGCCGAAAAGTAATTGCAGCCCGATGGCGGTGCCGATGACTTCAGCAATATCGGTGGCGATGATGGCGATTTCCGCCAGAAAGAAGAGAAGAAGATTGATCGGCGCAGGCAGCGTTTCACGGCAGGTCTCCGCGAGATCCTTGCCGGTGGCGACCGCAAGACGCGCAGCCAAGGCCTGTAAGAGAATGGCTGTCAGGCTTGAGAGCAGCACGACGGATAGAAGCGTGTAGCCAAATTTCGAGCCGCCCGCGAGCGAAGTCGCCCAATTGCCGGGATCCATATAGCCGACCGCAACAAGATAGCCGGGCCCCAGAAACGCCAAGAGTTTACGCCCGAAGGACCAATGGGCGGCAACGGGTACAGTCCCGTGATCGGCGCGTAATCCATGGATTGTGGCTGGACGGCTGGTATCTGAAATCTCACTCATTCTCTATAAATTGCCCATTGCCTTCTGTTCCTCAAGGTCTGAGGTCCATTTTCACCACATTAGGGCGATGAAGACCGGCATTTTTGTGGTGTTACGACAACACTTGGACACAAAACAGTATCTCCGCTTTTAGGCGAAAGCCCTTTGCCGAAAATTGGCCACAATGAAGCTGATGACAAAGGCCGGCCTGCAAAAACTGGGCTTGGCAATTGAAAAGTAACCCCTTTGTCGCCATGGTGTCGCCCGCGTTGCCTGACATGAAGTCAGGTCCCAAGGGAGAGGCGGACGAAAGAGTGATTTTTCGGTCCGCGAGAGAGAAGGTTTGAAAGGCCAGAACGTCTCATGAGCGATCGTGTTTTTGACAAATCCAAATTGCCCAGCCGCCATGTGACGGAAGGCCCGGCGCGTGCGCCGCATCGGTCTTATTATTACGCCATGGGTTTGAACCGCGCGCAGATGAGCCGTCCCTTTGTCGGCGTGGCTTCGTGCTGGAATGAAGCCGCACCGTGCAACAACACGCTCATGCATCAAGCGCAATTCGTAAAGCGCGGCGTGGATGCTGCCGGTGGTACCCCGCGTGAATTCGTCACCATCACTGTGACTGATGGCATCGCGATGGGCCATCAAGGAATGAAGTCCTCGCTTGTGTCGCGCGAAGTGATTGCCGACTCTGTTGAACTCACCATGCGCGGCCATTCCTATGATGCAATTGTCGGTCTTGCCGGTTGTGACAAATCTTTGCCGGGCATGATGATGGCGATGGTACGATTGAATGTGCCATCAATTTTCATCTATGGCGGATCGATTTTGCCGGGCACTTTCAAAGGCAAGCCGGTAACAGTTCAAGATGTCTTCGAAGCGGTCGGCAAATATTCGGTCGGCGCGATGAATGAAGAAGATCTCTACGAACTCGAATCTGTTG
>RFZR01000267.1 GCA_009920595.1 Alphaproteobacteria bacterium
TTCATTTCCGCCTTTATGGATTTTGGCGTTGTGGCTTGCTTTCGCGACTTTGCCGGATGGCGCGCTCTCATGGCTCGAAGGGCGAACGATACTTCAAATCATCTTTGGCGCGGTGGGTGGGCCTTTGAGTTATCTCGCCGGAGAAAAACTCGGTGCGGCTGAGCTTCACGGAAGTTTCGCCTATGCTATGGCGGTGCTTGCCTTTGCCTGGGCCGTTGCGACGCCGCTGTGCTTTCGCTTTGTCAAAATCTTCGCAAAGACGTAATGCGCATTTCGTTACGGCATGACGCCATTTAAGATCGTATCAATCGCTTGCGCTTTGGCTTTCTGGAATTGCTCGTCGGAAAGCGGCGCGCCGCCATTCAGCGCTTTGATTTGATCTTCAAAGTCGGCGTAGTGCTGTGTGGTCGCCCAGATCATGTAGAAAAAATAACGCGGTTCGAGCGATCGGATTTTTCCGGCGGCAATCCAGCGCCGCATGATCGCTTCGCGGGAGGCGAGCCATTCCGCGAGCGTTGTTTCAAGAAAATCTTTGATCACCGGTGCGCCGCGCAAGATTTCGCTCGCCCAAATGCGAGAGCCTAGGGGATCAGCCCGCGCGAGATCCATTTTTGCAGCGACATAGGTGCTGATTGCCTGCTTTGGATCATCATTTTCGTCAAAGGATGAGGCGGCGGCGAGCCAATCACTGAGAATTTCTTCCGTGACGGCGCGATAAAGCGCCTCTTTGGTCGGGAAATAATAATGGAGATTGGCTTTGGGGACACCCGCCCTCCGCGCGATTTCCGCTGTGGTGGCGCCCTTAAATCCCTCTTCTGCAAAGACTGAGCGGGCGGCCTCGAACAGGCCCTTTTCCTTGAGCTCGCGACCGGCGGATCGCGCTGGTCTTTGGGGAGGCGGGGTGAGAGTCATGGTCTTCTGCTTTGAACCCGTGACGAACCAACGAAATTTTACAAACGAGAATTGACCGCTTGGTCAAATCCATCATAGCGTTACGTTTATCGCGTTGAAAAGCCGGGGTGGGGATATGGCTGATTTGTCGAATTATCGCATCGATGGCGCGCGGCTGTGGGACACGCTGATGGAGATGGCCCAGATCGGCGGAACGCCGAAGGGGGGCTGCAAGCGTCTCACTTTGACCGATCTCGACAAACAGGGCCGCGAACTCTTCACAAAATGGTGCGAAGCGGCCGGATGCACCGTCTCTGTCGATCGTATGGGCAATATGTTTGCGCGACGTCCCGGGACCGATAATTCGCTGCCGCCTGTGATGATGGGTAGTCATTTGGATACGCAGCCAACGGGTGGAAAATTTGATGGCGTGCTGGGGGTTTTGGGTGCGCTTGAAGTCATCCGCTCGATGAATGATCTGAAGATCAAAACCAAACATCCGGTTGAAGTGGCGAATTGGACGAATGAGGAAGGTTCGCGCTTCGCGCCCGCGATGATTTCGTCGGGCGTCTTTGCGGGGGTCTACACTGAAGAGTTCGCCTATGCGCGCGAAGATGGTGAGGGCAAAACGCTCGGCGATGAATTAAAGCGCATCGGTTATCAAGGTGATTTGCCGACGGGCGGTCGACCGATCCATGCCTTTTTTGAATTGCATATCGAGCAAGGCCCTATTCTTGAAGCCGAACACAAAGATGTTGGTGTGGTCACGCATGGTCAAGGTCAGCGTTGGTATGAAATTAAATTGACGGGTTTTGAAAGCCATGCAGGGTCAACGCCGATGCCGCGTCGCAAAGATGCGTTGCTGGGTGCCGCGCGTATTGTCGAGCTTGTGAATTCCATCGGCTTGAAACATGCACCGAATGCTGTGGCGACGGTAGGCATGCTCAATCCTTACCCGAATTCACGCAATGTGATTCCGGGTGAAGTGTTTATGACGGTGGATTTCCGTCATCCAGAAGATGCGACACTCTCTGAGATGGATGCGGCGCTTCAAGCCGGCGTGAAAGAGATTACCGATAAAATCGGCCTCACTTACGACATGAAGCAGGTTTTCTATTATAAGCCAGTGGCTTTTGATAAGGACTGCGTGGAAGCGGTGCGGCGCGCAGCAAAACATTTTGGCTATTCGCATCGCGATATTGTTTCAGGTGCTGGACATGATGCGTGCTACATCGCACGTGTTGCACCAACTTCGATGATTTTTACACCTTGCGTTGACGGCATCAGCCATAATGAGGCGGAAGACATCAGCCAAGAATGGGCAACCATGGGCACAAATGTGCTTATGCATGCTGTGCTCGAAAAAGCCGAAGTGATCGGGTGATCGCAAACGGGAGAAGGGAACTCGTCATGTCGACAGTGATCAAAAACGGAACCATCGTTACCGCCGATCGCAGCTTCAAATCTGATGTGTTGATCGAGGGCGAAAGCATCATCGCGATTGGCGCCGATCTCAAAGGCGACAAGGTGATTGATGCAACGGGCTGCTACATCATGCCGGGCGGCATTGATCCGCATACGCATCTTGATATGCCGTTTATGGGAACGAACTCCGCTGACGATTATGAAAGTGGAACAAAGGCGGCGCTTTCTGGCGGAACGACCATGGTGGTCGATTTTTGTATTCCCGGAAATGGCCAGCGCTTGATGGATGCGTGGAAAGACTGGGACGTGCGCGCTTCAAAAGCCGCGACCGACTATTCCTAT
>RFZR01000268.1 GCA_009920595.1 Alphaproteobacteria bacterium
GGCGCGAAAATCGACCGCATCGGCGACGGCGAATGGCGCGTTCACGGCGTCGGTATTGGTGGTTTGCGCTCGCCTGATGCGGTGCTTGATTTTGGCAATGCCGGCACCGGTTCGCGGCTGATGATGGGCGTTGTCGGCGGCCATCCGATTGAAGCGACATTCGATGGCGACGCGTCGCTGCGCAAACGCCCGATGCGGCGCATTCTTGATCCGCTCGGGGAAATGGGCGTTGAAGTGGTTTCGCAAGCGGAAGGTGGACGCTGCCCCATCACTTTACGCGGTGTGCGCGATCCGCTGCCGATTACCTATCGGACGCCAGTGGCCTCGGCCCAGATTAAATCCGCCATTCTTCTCGCGGGGCTCAATTCGCCCGGTCGCACCACCGTGATCGAGACGGAAGCGACCCGCGATCACACGGAAAAAATGCTTACCTATTTCGGCGCCACCGTCCGCGTGAGCCCTGAAGGCCATGATGGCCGCCGGATCGAGCTTGAAGGTCGCCCGGAGTTAAAGCCGCGCCCGATCATTGTGCCGCGCGACCCGTCCTCGGCCGCTTTCCCGCTTGTGGCGGCGCTTTTGGTGCCAGGATCAGACATCACCATCAAAGGCGTGATGATGAATCCGCTCAGAACCGGACTTTTGACCACACTTCTGGAAATGGGCGCATCGATATCCATCGAAAATCCCCGTTATGAGGGCGGCGAGGATGTCGCTGATCTTCGCGTCAAAGCCTCATCGCTCAAAGGCGTCGATGTGCCCGCTGCCCGCGCGCCTTCGATGATCGATGAATATCCGATCCTCGCCGTGGCCGCTGCTTTTGCAAAAGGCGAGACGCGGATGCGTGGCTTGAATGAATTGCGCGTCAAAGAAAGTGATCGTTTGCAAGCGGTTGCCGATGGTTTGGCGGAAGCGGGTGTGACTTACGCGATTGAGGGCGATGATCTCATCGTTCAAGGCCAATCCGGCGATGTGCGCGGCGGCGGCACGGTCAAAACCCATCTCGATCATCGCATTGCGATGAGTTTCCTCGTGATGGGCATGGCGACGGATCAACCAATGACGGTTGATGATGAGCGCATGATCGCAACAAGCTTTCCGAGCTTTACAAGCTTGATGCGTGCGCTCGGGGCTGACTTCCGCTCATGATTATTGCAATCGACGGGCCGACCGCGTCAGGCAAAGGCACAATCGCCAAACGCGTGGCGGCGCATTACGGGTTCCATCTGCTCGATACGGGCCTGCTTTATCGCGCGGTTGCGCGTGCGGTGCTGGATGCGGGCCAATCCCTGCAAAATGAAAATGCTGCGGTTATTGTTGCGCAAAAACTCGATTTTGCGGCGCTTGATGAAAGCCGCTTGAGAACCCGCGAAATTGGCGATGCCGCCTCGATTGTGTCAGCCTATCCCGGTGTGAGACAGGCGCTTTTTGAGGGACAGCGGCTTTTTGCGCAAAAAAAGCCCGGCGCGGTGCTTGATGGTCGCGATATCGGCACGGTGATCTGTCCGGAAGCGGAAGCCAAACTCTATGTAACAGCCGCGCCCGAGATCCGGGCGCATCGGCGCTGGCTCGAATTGGTCAAGGCCGATCCTTCGCTTTCCGAAGAGTCAGTGCTTGAAGATATTCGCCGTCGTGATGAACGCGATTCAACCCGCTCGAATGCGCCGCTCAAAATAGCGGACGATGCGCGCTTGCTCGATACGAGCGGAATGGATATAGAGACGGCTTCGCGCGAGGCGCTGCGTCTGATTGAGACAGCTCTCTCGCGAAAGGGATAGTCCCGAAAGTCTGCTTTGGTCGGTCCAGCGCCGGCCCGCTTTTCAAAAAGCGGTGGTTTCATTCATACGAATGAAACATCGATGCAAAGAAGGCTTAACCTAAAACTTTGTTGCCGGCGCCCGGTCCTCATTTGCAGGACCTTTCAGGAGACCCAATGGTATCGACACATACAAATCCATCGCGCGATGATTTCGCAGCGATGCTCGAAGAGTCGTTTAACAAAAGCGACTCGCTTGAAGGTTCAGTCATCAAGGGCAAAATCGTCGCCATCGAAAAAGATATGGCGGTGGTTGATCTCGGTTTGAAAACCGAAGGTCGTGTCGCTCTTCGCGAATTCACAGGCCCTGGCCGTGAAGGCGCACCGACGATCGGTGATGAAGTTGAAGTCTATCTCGATCGTATTGAAAACGCGCTTGGTGAAGCCGTCATCTCGCGTGACAAAGCGCGTCGTGAAGAAAGCTGGGTGAAGCTTGAGAAAGCTTTCGAAGCCGGTGAAAAGGTCAATGGCGTTATCTTCAATGTTGTGAAGGGTGGCTACACAGTTGATCTCGACGGCGCGACCGCATTCTTGCCGCGCTCACAAGTTGATATTCGTCCGATCCGTGATGTCGGCCCGCTGATGAATATCGCGCAGCCTTTCCAAATTCTGAAAATGGATCGTCGTCGCGGCAATATCGTTGTCTCGCGTCGTACCGTTCTTGAAGAAACACGCGCAGAAGCCCGTACCGAACTCGTTTCGAATTTGGAAGAAGGTCAAACCGTTGACGGCACCGTCAAGAACATTACCGAATACGGCGCCTTCGTCGATCTCGGTGGTATTGACGGTCTCTTGCATGTCACCGACATGGCATGGCGTCGCGTGAATCATCCTTCA
>RFZR01000269.1 GCA_009920595.1 Alphaproteobacteria bacterium
TTGATAGCCTCCGGCAAGAAGAAGTGCGGCATCGCGCTGAAAACTCCCGAGATGACACGAAACAGAAATAACCCGCGGAACCGAGGATGATGCCAAGAGGCGCATTTGCGCTTCCGCCCCTGCACGTGGCGGATCAATGACGACATGGTCAAATGCGTTAAGTTCTTGCGGCACGAGGGGCCGCCGGAAAAGATCACGTGTCTCGGTTGTGATGGGTTTCAAACCGGCGACATCACGCGTCGCGCGGGCAATTGCGTGGATTGACGACACTTCGGCCTCAACAGCATGAACAGACGCGAGTTCGGCAAGACGCAAAGCGAATGTGCCTACGCCTGAGAAGAGATCCGCAATACGCTTCGGCTCTTTCACATGTGAAAGCACCTCTTGTTGCAAAGCCGCCTCACCGGCTTCGGTGGCTTGCAAGAATGAACCGGGCGGCAAGACGACATCGGCTTTTCCGATGTGAAGTTTCGGCGCGCGACGTTCAACGATCACATCCCCATGCAAAGACAAACGCGCGAGATCGAGCGCTTCCGCTTCTCGCGTGAGCTTCAGACGTAATTCGGGAGAAGCAGGCCCATGTCCACGAATATCAACATCTAATCCGCTGATCGTCGCAGTCACTGCAAGATCAATCGGCTTGTCATTTTTGAGAACGAGCCGCGCCAGCGGCTTTAACAGGGAAGCGCTTTTTTGGAGAGAGGGCACGAGCACAGGACATATATCAAGATCAATGACTTCATGCGATTTCTGACGCATGAACCCGATCATGGTTTCACCCTCGCGCCGTCTCGCATGAAATGTAACACGACGTCTTCCTTTGCCATGCGCGTCAATGAAAGAACTCACGCGATCGGAAAGTCCCAGCGGCGCAAGCGTCGTCTCAACCAGTGCTTTTTTCCATTTTGTGTAAGTCTCATCATCCGCTTCTTGGATGACGCATCCACCGCATTGTCCAAAAACTGAGCAGAAGGCTTTCACACGATGAGGCGATGGTGTTTCCAAATCAAAACTGTTTTCAGAATTCATTCTGAACACATCGCCCGGAATGCCACGCGCAATAAAAACGGATCCACTTTCCGTATCAGCGACACCGTCCCCTTTCGCACCGATGCGATTGATTGTGATAAGCGCGCTCATGAATGATGCTCGGCCGCAATAAGATATTCGATATTGCCGTCACCACCGGCAATTGGTGACGGGATGACACCATTAATACTCCAGCCTTCTTCAATAATCGCCTTCGTGACACGATCAATTGCGGCTTGTCGATCCGCGTCCTCACGCACAAGGCCCTTTTTCAAGGCGGCGCGGCTCCCTTCAAATTGCGGTTTGATCAAAGCAAGCAGAAACGCATTCGGCGCGGCAAGCGGTAAAATTTTTGGAATGATCAATGTGAGAGAGATAAAACTCACATCGACAACAATCAAAGAGGGCGCATCATCAAAATCATCGCGCGTCAAATTCCTCGCGTCACAGCCTTCACGAAGATTAACACGAGCGTTATTGCGTAATGACGCATGAAATTGATCATGCCCCACATCAACCGCATAAATGAAACGCGCGCCGCGCTTCAATAAACAATCAGTAAATCCGCCAGTCGATGACCCGATATCAAGGCAAATGCGGTTATTCGGATCAATTTGAAAATGATCAAGCGCCGCTGCCAGCTTCACACCACCGCGTGAGACATAAGGATGTTCTTCTTCCGCTTCGATTGTTGAAGATGCCTCAATCATCCGAGAGGCTTTTGTCAGCGTTTCGCCATTCACACGCACAAGGCCTGCGGCAATCGCAGCTTGCGCGCGCGCCCGGCTCTCATAAAAGCCGTGTTCAACGAGATAAAGATCGGCGCGTTTGGCGTGGCTCATAAGCCCGCTTTACTCGAAGCGGCGCGCCTCTGTCTATGCCTGTCACTCTGGCAGCGGAATGAATTCATGCTCGCCCGGCACGGACGAAAATTTGCCAGAACGCCATTCGGCTTTCGCCTGATCAATGCGCTCCTTGCGGGACGAGACAAAATTCCACCAAATATGACGCGGGCCATCCATAGGCTCGCCGCCCAGAAGCATAATGCGCGATTGGCTTGTCGCCAAAATCGAAATGCGGTCACCGGGTTTGAAAATCAACAAGCGACCGGGTCCAAACACATCCCCCGCAATATCGATTTCACCCGATACAACATAGACGGCACGCTCATCATAAGCCGGATCAAGCGGCAGAATAGCGCCGGGTGCGAGCACCGCTTCCGCATAGAAAATATCCCATGGAAATTTTGTTGGCGCCGTTTCTCCATAAAGCGAACCCATGATGAGGCGCACGCGTTTACCTTCGCCTGTGATACGCGGCAATTCAGCCTGATCAACATGATCAAATGCAGGATCTGTTTCTTCATGCGTCTTGGGGAGTGCAACCCATGTCTGAATTCCAAAAAGACGCGAAGTTGAAGCGCGTGTTTCCGCACCTGTTCGCTCGGAGTGAACAATGCCGCGACCCGACGTCATCACATTCACAGCGCCCGGTTTGATTTCCTGCACAACGCCGAGTGAATCGCGATGCATCAATGATCCATCAAAAAGATAAGTCACCGTTGAGAGTCCGATATGCGGATGCGGGCGAATATCAATGCCTTGGCCGAGCAAAAATTC
>RFZR01000270.1 GCA_009920595.1 Alphaproteobacteria bacterium
ACGCCCGGCCGCATTCTCTTCCCGCTCATGCCGGAATACATCGGTTACGCAAACCAGGCCCTCGAGTCGGGAATGTTTGCCGGAGTCCAGCCGGGCATTTCGCGCACCAGCCCGCATCGCTTCAAATACCATGTCACAGGCCGTGGCCGAAATAGCCTGACTGATGCCCGAGACGTGAAGGATCTCAGTAGACTCAACAAGCCCTTTCGGTAAATCCTGCGATGTGACAAGGCTCGCCGCCGATCCCGCGCGATAATAGCTGAATTCATGGCCTTGCGGCCCATGGGTCACAAAATAAATGCCTGTACGTTGCCCCTCGGCGAGCTTCACATGCGTGCGGTCAACTTGTTCTTGATCCCATAAATCGAGAAATTGCCGTCCGAAAGCATCATCCCCCAAATGGGTGAAATAGGCGGTGCGGGCGCCTTGGCGGGCGGCGGCGATGATGGCGTTCGACGTGTCCCCACCATGACCTGGGCGATAAAGCGGCGCGGGGCCCGACCGGTCCTCGTTGAATTCAACCATCGGTTCGCCAATCGCCAGAATATCGATCTTCGCCGTCACCGCCCTACTCTCCTTGATCACTTGCAGGATGGATCGAGCATGACCATATTTCTCTCAAGGCCGAAAGGCCCCGGAGTGCTCAATCCCGAGGCTCCTGATCCGAAGTGCCTCACTCATGGGCTTCGCACAATGACACGAATGACCACTTTGACCTCGCCTTTCCTCATCGGCTTCGATGAATTCGAACGGGCACTGGAACGCATCGCGAAAACCGCGACCGACGGTTATCCGCCCTATAATATTGAACGCGTGCCGCGCTCGGACACACAGCCGGAACTCTTGCGCATCACTTTGGCGGTGGCCGGGTTCACCCGCGACCAACTCGATGTGACTTTGGAAGAAAACCAGCTCGTGATCCGCGGCCGACAGACAGACGACAAAAGCCGCGTTTATCTCCATCGCGGCATCGCGGCGCGGCAATTCCAGAAAAGCTTCTTGCTCGTCGATGGCATGGAGGTGATGGGCGCGGCGATGACCAATGGTCTTCTTGTCATTGATCTCGCGCGACCGGAGCCGGAAAAAATTATCCGGCGCATCGATATTGTAGAACGCGATTGAGATCATAAGTGACGATAAAGACGA
This sequence comes from Alphaproteobacteria bacterium, assembly GCA_009920595.1. GTDB lineage: Bacteria > Pseudomonadota > Alphaproteobacteria > Rhizobiales > Beijerinckiaceae > CAIUPE01. Next base: position 1,147 of record RFZR01000270.1, read on the forward strand.
CACCGCTCAAGGAGGGTGACATGACCGAGAATACAAAAATTTTAACAAGCGAGAGCGGCGACGAAACCCTCTCCATCCAATCGCTCGCTCAATGGGGCGAAGGCAAACTCGCTTATCTGAAGCCCATCAAATCGGATGATCTTGGCCGGATTTTTCCGGGCGCGCCAGAAGTGGCACCGGGTCTCAACCTCTTTGTGCTTTTGGCCGCCAATGGCATGCCGATCATGATCACGGATTCACGTGATACGGCCATGGCCAATGCCTGGGAAAATGACCTTGAAACGGTGAGTCTCCACTAAAGAGGCACCCCGGAAGCGCGTGCCCCAAAAGCACGCGCATGCAAAAAAGCGCGTATGAACCCGCACCCGAGTTGACTTCCCCGTGCTTTCCGCGCATTTCCGCTTATGAAGCAATCCTTCATTAAAACTGATTTGTCAGGATCAGCGGGTTCACCCGTATCGGGACCCTGAAAATCAAAAGAGGAGACTAAAGCCATTCGCAGACCGATGAGAACCGCTCCCGTTCCGGTTAAGGACGGGCCCCGCGCCAATCGCGACATTCGCGGCGTGCGCGAAGTGCAGCTGATCGAAAATTGCAGAGGAAGCGGGACTCGACCTCGTCGAGATCGTCCCGAACGCTACACCGCCTGTGTGTAAAATCCTCGATTACGGCAAATTCCGCTTCCTTGAGCAAAAAAAGGCCGCAGAAGCGCGCAAGAAGCAGAAAGTCGTCGAAATCAAAGAAATCAAATTGCGTCCGGGCATCGACAATCACGATTATGAGACGAAGATGAAGGCGGTTCGCCGCTTTTTCGAGGAAGGCGACAAGGTCAAGATCACTTTGCGCTTCCGGGGCCGCGAAATGGCCCATCAGGCGCTTGGCATGAAATTGCTTGAGCGCGTGCGGACGGAAATGGCCGAAGTCTCGAAAGTCGAGGCCGAGCCGATGCTCGAAGGCCGCCAGATGACCATGATCATGGCGCCGCGCTAAACCTCCCTCGATTCGAAAAAACTCGCGCTCTCGGCAAGGCCGCCACAAAATGTGGTGGCCTTTTGCTTTTCCCCCTCAAGGGCTTCGCCTTGACTCGTTCCTTGTTTCGCGGAATTAATGAGAACAAATAGTGAACATTAAGAAGAAAGCCGCCCCGATGCCTGTTGCGTCGTCAGATTTGCAGTCCCTGCGCCAGTCGATCTCGAAAATCGGCCGGGATGGCAACCTGCGCGCCATGGATCCGGCGGCGAAAACAACCGCGACCGGTCATGCGAGCCTCGATCAGGCGCTGGGCGGAGGACTCGCGCGCGATGCCTTGCATGAAGTCAGTCCGCAAAGCCCGAATGATCTCGCCGCCGCCACGGGTTTTGCGCTCGGCCTCATTGGACGGTTCGCGCAAGAACGGGATTGGGTCTGGATCGGCGAAGAGATGACTCGCCATGAGGGCGGACGCGTCTATGGGCCAGGGCTCAAAAATTTCGGGATTGATCCCGCCCGTCTTC
>RFZR01000028.1 GCA_009920595.1 Alphaproteobacteria bacterium
CCCCCGCGCGAAATATGTCATCGGCCCGGATGGAAGTCCGTTGACTGTGGCTGACCTGCCCCCAAGCTCAACAAGACGTTGGGTGATCAGGCGTAAGGCTGAAGTGGTCGCCGCCGTACGCGGCGGCTTGCTGAGCCTTGAAGAAGCCTGCGCGCGCTATACGCTCACCGTTGAGGAGTTCCTCTCCTGGCAGGCTTCGATTGATGAACATGGCCTTGCAGGTCTTCGTACCACGCGGATCCAGCAATATCGGCACTAAGGCCCACGCAGGTTCCTCTCAGAGAATTTAAGGCGGCTCCGGCCGCCTTTTTCGTTGCGCGCGATGCTCAGGCGCGTCCGTGCAGGCGGAAAAATTTTCCACCCCCACCCCTTTTGTTTACCTTTCGCTAACCACAATCCGTCAAACCTGCCCTTATAGCTTACGTTACGTCATAGTGATTACGTGGGGTGGAAGAAGGTGCAAGGGATCCTCGAACAGATCAGGCGTTTTGGAGCCGTACGTTTAGCCGTCATGGCGCTTGTGTCTTTGGGCCTGATGTCATTCTTCGGCTATATCATCGTGCGCGCCTCGCAACCGAGCCTCTCGGTCCTTTATTCCGATCTCTCACCCGAAGATACGACCGCAATCATGCGCGAACTTGATGCGCGCGGATTGACTTACGAGATGCGCGATGACGGGCGGACCATTTTGGCCCCACGCACTGAGATCGCCAAACTCCGGCTTGATCTTGCCACGAAGGGCGTGCCCACGGGCGGTGCCGTCGGCTATGAGATCTTTGATCGCTCCGACGCCTTTTCTTCCTCAGGCCTTGTCCAAACAATCAATCAGCTCCGTGCTCTTGAGGGCGAATTGGCGCGATCGATTCGCACCATTGGTGCCGTGCAATCCGCCCGAGTCCATCTTGCGATCCCCGAAAAACGTCTTTTCGAACGCGATCGGCAACCGCCGCGCGCTTCCATCGCGCTCAAATTGCGGGGTGATCTTTCACCGGCACAAATCTCCGCGATCCGCCGCCTTGTTGCCTCTGCGGTTGAAGGGCTGAAGCCAGAACTCGTTTCGATTGTGGATGAACAAGGTCGCCTTTTGGCCGATGGGACATCGGGCGATGGCACCTCCGGGATCGCATTGGAGGAAAAACAAGCGACGCTGGAACGCCGTCTCAGAACGCAGATTGAAGACATCATCGCAAGCGTTGTGGGACAGGGTCGTGCACGTGTTCAAGTAAGCGCCGAGCTGGATCCCGCGCGCGTGCAGACCGTGTCAGAATCTTTTGACCCTGAAAGCAAAGTCGTCCGTTCAACACAAAACCGCAATGAAAATCAAACAACAACTGATGTGAAAGACGGAACCGTTTCAGTCGCCAATGAATTGCCCGGCGGACAGTCAAACAACACAAATCAACGCGATGCATCAGCCAAAAATGAAGAAGTGGTCAATTATGAAATCTCAAAGACCACCAAAACTGAAGTTTCAGAAGGCGGTAAAGTTAAAAGAATTTCAGTCGCAGTTCTCGTTGATGGCACTTACGCCAAAGGCGCAAATGGTGAAGTCACATATACACCCCGTCCGCAAGCCGATCTTGATCGCATTGCGGCCCTCGTCAAATCCGGAATTGGATTTAATACGCAACGTGGCGATCAAATCGAGGTGGTGAATTTACGCTTTGCTGCAACTCCAGATGGCGATTTAACAACGGACTCGTCATCAAACTTCTCACTCTCACGCTTTGATCTCCAGCGCTTTGGAGAATTGGGACTGCTCGCTTTGCTTTCACTCGTGATCGCACTTTTTGTTGCACGACCGCTCATTAAAACCATGGCGCTTCCTGCACCACGCTCATCGGTAAATGACGGTGAAGGACAAAGCTCTTTTGAAGGCGCACCGATTGATCATGTCACAGCTCTGATTGGGGCTCAGCCACAAGCGGCGACCATGACTGTAAAACAATGGTTGCAAGAGAATAACCGCACATGAACGCTCTTGTTCAATCCAGTGGAAACACACCGCCTGCAGTAACCCAAACGCGTCCAGTCCCCGTGCCCGGACCTGTACGCGCCGCCATTCTTCTTTTGGCTTTAGGCGAAGAAAAAGGCGGCGTGATTTGGCAATCCCTTAGCCAAGACGAAGTCCTGCAAGTTTCAACCATCATGGCGAAGCTCGGGCCCATCCCCCGTGAACTTTTAAATGGTGTTGCAAAAGAATTCATTCGCGGGATGACGTCAGAAAAGCTGAATGGCGGGCCAGAACCAACAGAAAAAATATTAATGGGCTCTTTGCCACGCCAAAAAGCGCGTGCGGTGATTGATGACATCAAAACGCCAGAAGCACCCACGCTTTGGCAACGACTTGAACGCGCGAAACCCGAAACGCTTGCAACATTCCTGACGCGCGAGTCCTCGCAAACCATTGCGCTTATTCTTGATCGGTTAAGCCCTGAAGCCTCAGCCCGTGTGATTGCGCGGTTTCCAGCACCCTTGGCGAGCGACATCATTGATCGCATGACACGTCTTGAACCCGTTCCCGAAACGGTCATGAAAGTGATTGAGTCAATGCTTGAACGCGAATTCGTCACGCCTGCTAAAAAGACGACCATTCGTGATCCTATCGAACATGTCGCCGCGATGTTCAACGCCCTCGATAAAGGCATGGAAACCAAATTGCTCGGTGCGCTTGATCATTCCAATCGGGATGCTGCGCAAAAATTGCGCGCGCTGATGTTCTCCTTTGATGATCTCGCGGCACTTGATAACGCTGCTGTGCAAACGCTTCTGAGATCGGTTGAGCGGGACACACTCGTCAAAGCTCTGAAAGGGGCAACCCGCGCAATGCGCGATTTCTTCTTTGCACAAATGTCACAGCGTGCCGCACGCGGCTATCAGGACGATATGGATGCGCTTGGTCCGGTGCGCTTGCGCGAAGTCGATGACGCACAACGCGCGGTCGTCAATCTGGCAAAAGATCTTGCAGCGAAGGGTGAATTGAATTTGCCCATGGGCGCCGACGACGAGATGGTGGGTTAAGAACATGCAATCTACAAACAAGTTTCTATTTGACACAGATTTCAAAGCGAATACCGGACCGTTCACGCCACCAAAGCCAGAAGATGTTGCACATGCATTTGAGGAAGGACGCGCGCAGGGGCAGCGCGATGCTGAAGCGCGGTTTGAAGCAGAAGGTCATTTTGCACTGAAAGCGATCCGGGAAGCGCTTGAAAACGCCGTCAGTTCGCTTGACAATGAAATTGCGCGGGTCGAGCAAGAGGCGATCCATCTCGCAACCGAATTGGTGCGCGTCTATACGGCCGCAACACTGACACATGATCCTGCTCCTTTAATCAAAGCTTTGATCAAGAAAGCGACCGAAGCCGCCGGCAATATTCCCACGCTTTCAATTTTTGTTGGCCCTGAACTTACAAACACGCTTCGACAAGAGATTGAAAATGCTGTCTCTGAAGCCGGCTTTATCGGGCGCGTTGCCTTGATGGAAGACGCTTCGATGCACAAAGGCGATGTGAGAGTGGAGTGGTCAGAGGGAGGCTTCAAGCATTCCCGCTTGGAACTTGACCGACTCATTGACGAATTAATCGCCACTCATCGAACACCCCCACAGGAATTATCAGCATGAAGGATGATCCCTCACTCACACTGCCCGATCTCGATTCATCATCGAGTCCTCAGACACAAGCCACAATCATTGAGGAACGTGATCTTGATCCGGTGCTTGACGTTCCGATCAAACTTACTGCGATCTTGGGGCGAACAAAATTACCCATCGCTGAGGTGCTGCGCTTGACCGAGGGCTCTGTGCTCGAACTCGAAAAAGCCATTGGTGAACCCGTGGATCTGCTTGTCAATGATCGTCTTGTGGCGCGCGGAGAAGTGGTTCTGGTGGATCAACAACTCGGCGTCACTTTATCCGAAATTCTTTGACGATACAAAAAAGGGAAAAACCATGCGGCTCTTGATCATCGGAACCATGCGCGGCCCTTTAGCCACCGCAGCGCAAATTGCCATGGCACGCGGTGCCACGATTGCGAATGCCGAAAGCATCCCACAAGGCCTTTCAACTTTACGCCTGCGCGGCGCCGATCTTCTCTTCATTGATCTTCGTCATCCGATTGATGAAATCTCCAAAGCGATGAAAGAAGATCGAATTTCAACGCCGATTATCGCATGCGGCATTGATCCCTCTCCTGAAGAAGCCGCTGCCGCCATTCGTGCAGGCGCGCGTGAATTTTTACCCTTGCCACCAGACCCAGAACTCATCGCCGCCATTCTTGAGGCGGTGACAACCGAAAAGCATGATTTGATTTGGCGTGATCCGGCGATGGAAAAGACCATTCGCATGGCTGAAGCAGTTGCAAAATCTGATGCTTCTGTATTGATCACAGGTGAAAGCGGAACAGGCAAAGAAGTTATCGCGCGGCTTATTCATAAAAGCTCACGGCGCTCTGCGAAACCTTTCATCAGCGTGAATTGTGCAGCCATTCCTGATAATCTGCTTGAATCGGAATTGTTCGGGCATGAGAAAGGGGCCTTCACAGGTGCTTCGCATCGACGCATTGGTAAGTTTGAGGAAGCCCATGGTGGTACCCTCCTGCTTGATGAAATTTCGGAGATGGATATCCGCCTGCAAGCCAAATTGTTACGCGCGATTCAAGAACGTGTGATTGATCGTATTGGCGGTACCAAGCCCGTTCCGGTTGATCTGAGGATTCTCGCGACGTCAAACCGGGCCTTGCCGAATTCTGTAGCGAAAGGCGAATTTCGTGAAGATCTTTATTTCCGTTTGAATGTTGTTTCCCTTCGTATCCCCGCTCTGCGTGAGAGGCCACAGGATATTCTACCGCTTGCGCATCATTTCATTGCGCATTTTTCAATGCTGAATGATATCCCCGAACGAAAAATGACAGCGGACGCCAAACGCAAACTTCTGGCGGCGCCCTGGCGTGGTAATGTTCGCGAATTGGAAAATATAATGCATCGCGCCGTTCTTCTTGCAGAGGGAAGCGATATCACACCCGAAGCAATCACGCTTGATGATGATCCACAACTCTATCGTCAGAGGGATATCGCCGCGCGCGTCGTCGATCAGGCGGAGACGATCACCCGCGCGCTTGTGGGCAAAACGGTCAGCGATGTCGAACAAGGTTTAATTCTTGATACACTTGATCACTGCCTCGGCAATCGAACTCAAGCTGCACGCATTCTTGGGATTTCAATTAGAACCTTACGCAATAAACTCAATGAATATGCGGCGAGGGGCATCGAGATTTCAGACGGTCACAAATCTCAGATGATCGCGTAGGCCTCGCCGAGAAGGTCTGCCCAGATTTTCCAAGCCGCGCGATGCTGAAACGCAGCTTCAAATTCCATCGCCTGTTGAACAAGATGGAAACCCTCAAGGGCCTTGGCTTCAAAATTACCTTTTCGAAACACAGGTTCTTTTGAACCCGGAGCATACCACCATTCTTGTTCGGCATCGATAGACGATAAATAGCCCAAGAAATCACGGAAAATACAATCTTGATAACGAAAGGATTTCCGCCTGTAAGGTGATGTTTCAATAAAGCGATATGCCAAAGTATCAATGAGAATACCAGAAAGAGGGACTTTTTTCTGATCGCGCCAAATGCGGATGGCACGACAGAGAAATATCAAATTTTCCCGCGTTTCTCCATCAAGTTTGCGAAAAGCTTCAATGCCCAAATGCGGACTAAAAATGCGCCAAGCGCCCTGTCGGCGTCCATCCGGATAAGCAAATTCGGCAGCTGCATTCCGGATACAGGGCCTCAAATCGATGATGGCTCCCATATCTAATGTGAGCCTTATGCTGCCACTTTCCGGATGTTTCTTCGCATGCGGAAATTTCTCTTTGAGCAAACGATCAACCAACGCCAAAATTGCGATGGCTCCTCCATGCTCCATCGTCAACAGATTCTCTGTCAGTCGCCGAGGCAATTCATAAGCAATATTATAATCACTTGAAGAGGGTATGGCGGTGCCCCGCACCCAAGAGCCGAACATCAACGCACTTGTTAAACCGGTCTTTGAGGGATCAAAAAAATGATCAAGCACCTCAGTAACCGGCTTCACAATCTCGAAAATTTTTTGCTCTTCAATGCGGATTTCATCAAATGAGGCCCGAAGCGCCGACAATCCGTCGATCATGGATTCGGGTGCATGGAGACTTAACATAAAGATCGCCCAGGTTGTGTCCCGCGTGAAAGGTCCAAGAAGCTTGGGCCTTTTTGGTTAAATCATAGCTAACGTTACGGAAATAAAGATAATCAAAGAGGTAAAATTTACCAACTATTTACCATAATTTGTGAGGTTCGACGGAAGCTTTCCGTCACACTTACGCCCCTCTGGTGATCCATGAGTCTTGTCGAGACGCCTCGTCCTTCTGCCCCCGTTGCTGCACCGTCTTCAACTCTTGCGCGCCCAACTTTTACGTCAATGGGGTTGAGCCGCGCCTCTACAACTCTCAATCAGATCGGGACATTAAGCGGGCGCTCAGACATTCTCTTAGCCATTGCCATTCTTGGTATTGTCATCTTTTTGATCGTGCCTCTGCCGCCTATTCTTCTCGATTTGATGCTTGCTGTATCGATCACATTTTCTGTTTTGATTTTATTGACAGCACTCTTCATTGAGACACCGCTACAGTTCTCAGCCTTTCCGACGGTGTTGCTGATCGCGACGATGTTGCGCCTGTCACTCAATGTCGCAACAACGCGCCTTATTCTTGCCAATGGTCATAATGGACCCGGTGCCGCCGGCCATGTGATCGAAGCCTTTGGCAGCTTTGTGATGAGCGGCAATTTCGTAATCGGTCTTGTGGTCTTTGCCATTCTTTTGATTGTCAATTTCATCGTCATTACAAAAGGATCAGGCCGTATCGCTGAAGTGGCAGCGCGCTTTACCCTTGATGCTATGCCCGGAAAACAAATGGCGATCGATGCCGAGCTTGCTGCCGGCCATATAGATGAAGCGACAGCGCGCGAACGCCGCAAAACGCTTGAAAATGAATCATCATTTTTTGGCGCGATGGACGGCGCCTCGAAATTCGTACGCGGTGACGCGATTGCAGGCTTACTGATCACCTTCATCAATGTGATCGGTGGCATCATCATTGGCGTCGCGCAACAGAATTTGAGTTTTGGCGAAGCCGCGCATACTTATACTTTGCTGACCGTAGGCGACGGTGTGGTTTCACAAATTCCGGCTTTGATCGTTTCAACCGCTGCTGGTCTTCTCGTTTCAAAAGCGGGTGTAAGTGGGGCGGCGGATAAAGCGCTTGTGACGCAATTGGCCACCATGCCGAAAGCGCTCGGACTTTCGGCTGCGGTTATTGCCGTGATGGGACTCTTGCCCGGAATTCCGGTTCTTCCGTTTTTTGGCTTGGGTGCAGGCCTTGCTTATGCCGCTCATCGCATCGGCAAGAAAGTCGCTACACGCGACGCCATCCAACCGCAATCAAATGAAGGTGACGAGCAAAAGCCCGCAACCGGTGACGAGGCGAGCCTCAGTGAAGCGCGCCATCTGGATGAGCTACGCATTGAAATCGGTTACGCTTTGATGGCGCTTGTGAATGCACAAGGCGGCAGTGATCGGTTAACGGAACAAATTCGTGCTTTGCGTCGCACACTCGCTGCCGAGATGGGCTTTGTCATGCCCTCAGTGCGCATTCTTGATAATGTCATGCTGCCTTCGAATTCTTACACCGTCTATCTCAAAGAAATCGAAGCGGGTCAGGGACAAGTCTATCCTGAATTGCTGATGGCGATGGACCCAACGGGTGCGCCCGTGAAGCTTCCTGGTAGTCATGTTCTAGAGCCCACCTTCGGTCTTGCTGCAACATGGATCGAACAATCCATGAAAGAAGAAGCCCAGCTAATGGGCTATACCGTGGTCGATGCCGCAACTGTTATCACCACCCATCTTACTGAAATTGTTAAAGGCAATGTCGCGGAACTTTTAGGCTATGCCGACTTACAAAAGCTCATTCGCGATCTCCCAAAGGAACATACGGATCTTGTCAAAGACATTGTGCCTTCGCAGATTCCGATGACGGCGATCCAACGTGTTCTTCAATCGCTTCTCGCTGAACGTGTCTCGATCCGTGATCTTGGTACTGTGCTTGAAGGCATAGCAGACGCAGTCAACTCTACAAAAAGCCCACGCGACATTGTCGAGATTGTCCGTCAGAGATTATCACGCCAGATTTGCGCTCAGTATGTTAATGGAGCTGGCCAATTACCGATCATTGCTCTGTCGCCGCAATGGGAAACCGCCTTCGCTGAATCGATTATCGGCCAAGGCGAGGAGCGCCATCTTGCGATGGCACCGTCTAAACTCTCAGAGTTCGCCGCCCTCATTCGCGATCGTTTCGAGGAGGCCGCGCGCCAAGGAGAATCTCCCGTTCTTGTGACATCCGCTCAAGCGCGTCCCTTTGTGCGGGCAATTGTCGAAAGATTTAGACGGGAAACACCGGTTATTTCGCAAGCGGAAATTCATCTGCGCGCAAGACTTAAAACAATCAGCAGCGTTTGATCAATGGGGAACTTTGGAACGCAGCGTATCAACCAAGCGTTTGCGTTCAAAAATCAACACGGCGACGCAGGCAAAAACCAGCGGAATCAATAAATAGAATAAGCGGAAAACCAAAAGCGCCGCGATCACATCTGCGGGCGCAAGGCCCGGCATCGCTTTCAAAAACACATATTCGAGTACGCCGAGACCGCCAGGTGCATTCGACAAAAGTGCGGCCGAAAAAGATCCAAGAAACGCACCAAGCACCGAAAAATAATCAACGCCTTCAGTTTGCGGGAGCGCAAAATAGATGATCCCCGCAGCGCCCAATAGTTCAAGCGGAGCGGCAAGAAGTTGGCGCATCACAATCGCTGGCCGCGGATAATAAATATGAAAGGACCCGATCGTGAGAGGTTTGAGGCCCAAAAGCGAACCCAACACATAAAGCGCAACGCCAATTAAAAAAGCAAAACCCAAGACGCGCCCCGGCCAAACCGGAATATCAAAGAGGCGCGAAATCAACTCTGGCTCACCGATCAGCACAATGCCGCCGAGCATCACGGTGCCCAGCAAAAAAGTAAAAGAGCATAACGCAACAAGCACGCCAATTTCTGCAGCGGTCAGACCCTTGGTTGAATAGGCGCGATAGCGCACGGCCGCGCCAGAAAAAACTGAAGCCCCGATATTATGTGAGAGCGCATAAGTGGTGAAGGACACAACCGATATGAACCCCCACCCCAATGGCTTGTTAAGATGCAAAAGCGCGATGCGGTCATACCAAGCCAGTGCGCCGTAAGCGACGAGCGTCGAAAGAGCAGCCAATATCCAGCGATGAAGCGGGATCGCTGCAAGGCTTGCGAGAATATCGCTCGCCGACAAAGATCGAATTTCTTGATAAAGCAGCCATCCTGAAAAAATGACAGCGATGATTCCGAGTGCAGGCCAGAGGAAATCAAATATGCGTTTCATGAAGCCCTGCATTTATCATTCAGCAAATAAGTGCCAAGGCTTCCATGACCCGTCGCACCCGCCCCCTCTTTTTGCATGAGGCAGACCTCGGCTACAAGAGGTCTCTCGTAACAGAATCGAAAGCCAAAGGGCTTTTTCCGTAAGCAAGGACCCGTAAGTGCCATGACATCCCCTTTCGACCAGAATGGATTTTACTCTTTGGCTCCGGGAAAACTCGGTGTCTTGACCATTTATTTCGAAAGAAAGGCGCCCTTTCCTGAAAAGAATCTTTCATGGCCGAAGACACTGCGAAGATCGACGCCTTTGCCTTAACCGATGGCAAAGAAGACTTTGGAATTTTAGAGCTTGATCACCGCGCGCACGAGGAAGAAGGCACCGAAATCCGTTATCTCGGACTTGTACCTCACGCGATGAAAAAAGGATTAGGTCCGCGTTTGATGGCTTATGCATTCAATGAAGCGCGCGCAAAAGGTGTTACACGTTTATGGCTTCATTCTTGCCATATTGATGCACCGGGCAGTGCTGGTTTTTATCAAGCGCAAGGGTTTCATGCGACTCGCAGCGCTATTGAGATTCTTGATGACCCGCGACTGAGCGGCCATCTACCTAAGCACTTCGCGCCCCATGTGCCCTTAATCGAGGCGCATGAGGCGTAATTCTTTTTTGTGAATGATCAAGCGCGGGCGAGGCGCATGCCGGCAGCAACGCGATCAAGTTCGGCTTGCTCGCGAACCGCTTCCATTGCTTTTTCTTTTATGGTTTCGCGGTCATCAAGAATTTCGAATTTCTTCAAATCTTCAAACGCCTCTTCAAGCTCGGCACGCGCGTCTTCGCGTTGCCCTTCGAGATCCTGCGCGGATTGAAGAAGATTGTCGCGGCGTTGAATCGCGGCACGGGCATAAGTCGGATAGGCGAAATGCGCGCGATCCGTAATGCCCGCGCGGGTTTCTTCTGCTGCGATTTCGCGGTCAAGTTCACCCGCCATTCTTTTGAATTCCGCAATCATGGTTTCGATTTGCGAAAGGCGACGACGTTTCTCATCAACTTGGAACCGCTTCAAGCGCATCAAGGCATCACGTGATTTCATCATCAGTTAAAACCCGTTAATTAACGACCGCGTTGCCCCTCTGTGATCCCTTTAATGAAAGGTAAATAGATCACATCGAAGCCATCACGCTGGCCAACCGGGCGTAACTATCGCGCAATGAGGTTGACTCTTCCTTACTTTGTCGAAGAAAATTTTCGAGTTCGGGAAAAAGTTTTATGGCGGCATCCACTTCCGCATTTGATCCGACCTTATATGCGCCAAGCCGGATCAATTCTTCGAGATCCGAATAAGTAGAAAGCGAGGCACGAGCCGCTTGCACAATCGGCCAATAGGCGGGATCGGCCGAACCCGGCAAAGTGCGCGAAATCGATTTCAAAACATTAACAGCTGGATAACGCCCTCGTTCGGCGATCGAGCGTTCCATAACAATATGGCCATCAAGAATCCCGCGCACCGCATCAGCCACCGGCTCATTATGATCATCGCCATCAACAAGCACGGTGAAGAATCCTGTGATTGTGCCTTCACCCGGTCCGGGGCCCGCGCGTTCGAGCAGACGCGGCAATTCGCTGAAGACAGTCGGCGTATAGCCTTTGCTTGTGGGTGGCTCGCCGACAGACAAACCTATCTCGCGTTGCGCCATCGCAAAACGCGTTACACTATCCATCATCAACAACACATTCTGATCGCGATCACGAAAATATTCAGCAAGAGAAAGACTGGTCCATGCCGCTTGCCGCCGCATCAAAGGGCTTTCATCCGAAGTGGCAACGACAACAACAGACCGCGCGAGGCCTTCCGGTCCCAAATCATCTTCGATGAATTCTTGCACTTCGCGGCCACGCTCGCCGATCAATCCGATCACCGCGCAATCGGCTTTCGCATTGCGTGCAATCATCGACAACATGACCGATTTCCCAACACCGGAGCCTGCAAAAATGCCCATGCGTTGACCGCGGCGACTAGTAAGAAATGTATCGAGCACACGAATACCGAGATCGAGCGGTTCGCCCAAACGGCGTCTTGTGTGCGCTTGCGGCGGGTCAGCCCGAAACGGCATTAAGCGCCCGCCCGAAATCAACGGACCCTTCCCATCAATTGGCTCGCCAAAGCCATTGAGCACCCGCCCCAGCCATGACGGATCTGGGCGAAGGCCCGGCACGGCTGAGCCTTCATAAGCGCGCGCGCCTTGCCTTATCCCTTCGACAGAGCCGAAAGGCATCGCGAGGATCGTGCCTTGTTCAAGGCCAATCACTTCGCAAGTTAAGAACCTTGAGCCTGCTTCAACGCGTAAGCGACCGCCAACAGGAATACGACCGACGGGTCCCGCAATGCTGATCACAAGCCCGCGCACTGCCACGACGCGACCGTAAAAATCGCCCGGATCAATTTCGGAAAGTGCTTCGGTCAGTCGAGTGATTCGCGTGTTTTTTGCCAAAACCATGTCGTACGGGTCCCTCAATCGCGGCCACAAACCCCGATTTTTCACTTTGACCGGTAACACCGCCGATCCCGTACGCTTTACTGATTCGCGATCGAAACAGTCGCAAACCTATGAGTCAAATGAATCATTTAACCATGTTTCTTAAAGTAAAAAT
>RFZR01000271.1 GCA_009920595.1 Alphaproteobacteria bacterium
GATTCACGCAATTCCATGATCGTGATCCGTTCCGACATCGGCACAACGACATCGGTGAAGGGCTCGGGATCATAGGCCACAACCGGCGCGACCGCCTCAGCCGTTACCGGTGAAGGGCTCAAAGCAAGATTGCCACGGATCGCGGCCTGACCGGCTGCCGCTGACGAGTAAGACCCAAGACCCGCACGATTTGCCGAATGGGTCAAAGGATGGCTCGGCGCGCGTGTGATTTTGCGCGGCCGTGCAGCTTGTGAAGAGGGCGCTTTCGCCCTGCCCGAAAGCCCCAAGCGGTGCACTTTACCGATCACCGCATTGCGGGTGATGCCATTTGCCAATTCCGTAGCGATTTGGCTTGCACTCAGGCCCTGGTTCCAAAGCTTGCGGAGTAACTCGACTCGTTCATCGGTCCAGGACATCGATTTCCTCACATAAAGAACTGACAAACCCGATTGGTGGGCCGCTGCCGCTTTGCTCTGAAACTCACTAAGCCAAGCGAAGCGTCGAAGCTTTAACGCCACCAGATATCGCGTTTGATGCGTCGAAAACCTACAATATGCGTTGACTCCGTCGCAAGAGTCGCCGAGTCCGCTGATGAGTCGCCGAATCAGTTTTCCCCAGCGATGAATAGTGGATAAGTGGTTGTCGTCCGACTTTCGGGGTGAGAGAGGGCAATATCCTCTTCAATTGACAGCGCGAGCCCTGTCCGTGCTATAAGTTCTTCTACGATGAGCCGTCCCTCGGGGCGGCCATTTTTATTTTTTCGTGTCTTTTTCGGGAGCCGTGTCCATGTCCGGACCCAGTTCTGCAGTGGCTTCACCCGCCTCCGCTCTGTTGCCGACTTTCGCGCGTCTCGATATCGCCTTTGAACGCGGCGAAGGCTGTTGGCTGTTTGATCAGAAAGGCGAAGCCTATCTTGATTTCGGCTCCGGCATCGCTGTCAACGCTTTGGGCCATGCGCATCCGCATCTTGTTGAGGCGCTGCAGGCGCAAGCGGCCAAGCTTTGGCATGTTTCAAATCTCTATCAGATTCCGGAAGGCGAGAGACTCGCGCGTCGCCTTGTCGAGCATAGTTTTGCTGATACCGTTTTCTTCACAAATTCAGGTGCCGAAGCGCTTGAGTGTGCCATCAAAATGGCGCGCAAATATCATTCGGCGAATGGTCATCCCGAAAAATTCCGTATCATCACTTTTGAAGGCGCGTTTCACGGCCGTACGCTCGCCACGCTCGCCGCCGGCGGCCAGAAAAAATATCTCGATGGTTTTGGTCCGAAGGTCGACGGTTTTGATCAAGTCGCTTTTGCCGATCACGATGCGATTGAAAAAGCGATCACGCCTGAAACGGCGGCGATTTTGATCGAACCCATTCAGGGTGAAGGCGGCGTTCGTGTGGTGCCACCACAATGTCTCAAAGGCTTGCGTGAATTATGCGATCGTCATGGTCTTTTGTTGATTTTTGACGAGGTGCAATGTGGTATGGGCCGCACCGGTCATCTCTTTGCCTATCAAAAATCAGGCGTTGCGCCCGACATTATGGCGCTTGCGAAAGGCTTAGGGGGCGGCTTTCCCGTGGGCGCTTGTCTTGCAACGATTGAAGCGGGCAAAGGCATGACCGCCGGTTCGCATGGCACAACCTTTGGCGGCAATCCGCTTGCAATGGCTGTCGGCAATGCGGTGCTGGATGTGATGCTGGCACCGGGGTTTCTTGATCATGTCCGTCATATGGGTCTGCTCTTCAAACAGAAACTTGCCGCATTGAAAGACAGACATCCGCGTGTGATTGCCGATGTGCGCGGTGAAGGATTGTTGATGGGTGTCAAAGCCGCGCAACCCAATACGGAACTCACCAAAGCTTTATTTCACGAGCATATGTTATCCGTTGGCGCAGGCGATAATGTCGTGCGCCTTCTTCCGCCTTTGATCATTGATGAAAAACTTGCGGATGATGCGCTTCATCGTCTTGATGCGGCCTGTGCGCGCATTGAAGCCGAACACGGGTTTACCGCGACGGGGAGCGCGGCTTGATCATGAGTCAACGTCATTTTCTTGATTTAAGTGATTTTTCTTCGGAAGATTTACGGGGACTTCTTGATCAGGCGCATGCCATCAAGACGGTTCGCAATAAAGATAAAGTCAATGCGCCAAAGCCGCTCGCCGGCAAAGTGTTGGCCATGATTTTTGATCGCCCTTCCACACGTACCCGCGTTTCATTTGATGTGGGCATGCGCGAGCTTGGCGGTGAAACCATTATGTTGACGGGTGCAGAAATGCAGCTCGGTCGTGGTGAGACGATTGCCGATACCGCGCGCGTTCTCTCCCGTTATGTTGATGCGATCATGGTTCGCATGCTCGATCATGCGAAAGTGCGCGAGCTTGCCGAATATGCGACGGTTCCCGTGATCAACGGCCTCACAAAATTATCCCATCCCTGCCAGGTGATGGCGGATATTCTCACTTATGAAGAGCATCGCGGTTCGATCAAGGGCAAAAAAGTCGCGTGGATGGGTGATGCCAATAATGTGCTCGCCTCTTGGGTTCATGCCGCCGCACGTTTTGATTTCCAACTTGTCATCGCTGCGCCCGAAGAATTGTCACCATCAGCGGAATTGATTGCTTGGGCGCGTAATGAAGGCGCGCGC
>RFZR01000272.1 GCA_009920595.1 Alphaproteobacteria bacterium
TGTTCCATGTCCAGTAAATCACCAGACCTGCCGGGAATGATCCGAGCATGAAGGTGAAGATCACCGGCATCCACGCAAACATGGTTTGCTGGATGGGGTCGGTCGGAGCCGGATTCATTTTCATCTGCACCCACATCGTCACGCCCATGATCAAAGGCCAGATGCCGATCATCAACATGGTCGGCGGCGTCCAGGGAATAAGGCCGAAGAGGTTGAAGATCGATGTCGGATCGGGTGCGGCGAGATCTTGGACCCAACCGAAAAATGGTGCATGCCGCATTTCGATGGTGACATAGAGCACTTTATATAAAGAGAAGAACACCGGAATCTGGATCAGCATCGGCCAGCAGCCTGCGATCGGGTTGATCTTCTCCGTCTTATACAGCTCCATCAATTCCTGCTGCTGCTTCACTTTATCATCAGCAAAACGTTCGCGGATGGCCATCATCTGCGGCTGCACCGCTTTCATTTTCGCCATCGAGGCATAGCTCTTATTGGCGAGTGGGAAGAAGGCGGCTTTCACCAAAACCGTCACGATCAAAATCGCGATACCGAAATTGCCGGTCCAGTGGAAGAAGAATTCCATCAATTGGAAGAGCGGCTTCGTGAAGAAATAGAACCAACCCCAATCGATCAAAAGATCGAAACGCTTGATGTTCAA
This sequence comes from Alphaproteobacteria bacterium, assembly GCA_009920595.1. Taxonomy (GTDB): domain Bacteria; phylum Pseudomonadota; class Alphaproteobacteria; order Rhizobiales; family Beijerinckiaceae; genus CAIUPE01. The sequence continues at coordinate 662 of RFZR01000272.1, forward strand.
AGAGGCACTGTAGCCGTCAACGGTTTTGACTTCCTTCGCACCAACGAAAAGACGCTTGGTCGATGTGGCCGGTGCGCCCTGCGCGACAGTTGCGGCAGGCAGCATCAGGTCTGCTTCATATATATGTGTCGTGCCGGCAATGGCCCGATAGGTTGCATCATAGGATTGCGATTGATCGGGAATGAACGCAGCCGCCCAATATTTATCCGTGATGCCGGTGAAACCACCGACCGCTGCTTTATATTGTGCACCCTTGCCGCCGGCAGGAAGCGCTTCGCCCTTATCGGCTTTATCATAAGTGAGTTCGGTGAGGCCCTGTTCACCCAACACGCCTACAAATCCTTCATGCAGCACATAGGTGCCTGCGACATGAGGTTTGTTGAAACGGCGGATCACGCTGTAGGGGACGAGCGTTGCACTCGCATTGCCTGTCGCTTCAACACTGTCGGTGATCGTGAACATATAGAGATTATCAACCGCGATCACGCGCTTGAACAAAAAGCCTTGGCCATTGTCCCAAGTGAGCGTCACCGGCTTTTCAGCGGTCAAGCGATCGCTGTCGGCGGTCCATAATGTCGAGACAGACGGAAGTTCAATCGTAGAGCCTTGTGCGGCAAGCCAGAAGAAACGCGCGAAATAGGCATTCGCTGTTTTGTCAGGCGAGAAGAAAACAATATTTGCCGAGTTTGCATCGACAGTCTCGCGATAGGATTTGAAAGCAACGTCATCGAGGTCGCCACCCTTCAATGCAATCGAGCCTTTGAGTTTTGGTGTATCGATCGTGACGCGCGGAGACGCGGCAAGCGCGTCTTCGCGGGAAAGAAGAGAGGAAGGCGCTGCGGTTGAAGGCGCCGATGCCGATGGTGCAGGCGCGCCTGGTGTCGCCGGCGTCGTTTGCGCGGATTGTTGAGCGGCTTGTTCAGCCTGCTTCTTCGCGCCCTCGAGCATTGGAAGCCCGAAAAAATATTGCCACCCCACAAGCACGGCCATGGACAGCGCGATGGCGAGAATGAGATTTTTTGTGTCCTGCATGGCTCAATTTTTCTTCTGTGCGGGGTGTGAGGACGACGGCTGAGAAGGTCCGGCGTTTGAGGAGAGGCGATTTAATCCGTGAGATAATTCTGCGAGCAAAGTGGTGTAGGGCGTTTCGAGAATGTCGCGACGACCGACAAGCACAAAATCAATTCCATCGGCGGCATTTTTGCGGCCAACCGCTTGGATTGCGGCACGAAGACGGCGCTTAATGCGGTTTCGCTCGACGGCATTGCCGGTCTTGCCCGTGACAGTGAGGCCGAAACGCGCGGGCCCTTCGAGAGGTGAGCGACGCAGTGCCTGAATTGTGAAAAGCGCCGCATGGTGGCGGCGCCCTTTGGCAGCGGCTAAAAATTCGCGGCGTCGCGTAAGCCAGCGGTTCGGCTTCGGGTCCGTCGATTTCGGGGCCGTCCGCTGTTGAACCGTCATGGTAAACTCGAGATCTTCGCCGGGGATTGTCCTAAGCGGTCTAGGGGCTGACGGGGCGCAATCGCCGCTCAGATCAAGCCGAAAGACGCTTCCGGCCGCGGGCGCGACGGGCCGCAATCACTTTACGACCGCCCTTTGTGGCCATCCGGGCACGGAAGCCGTGCCGACGCTTGCGGACGAGCTTGCTCGGTTGATAAGTGCGCTTCACGGGTCTTCTCCAATCGTCTTTCGCCACAGCGCGCCGTCAGAACCCTGTCGGGCGGCACACAGATCCCAAACCATCTCAACGGCGGCTCGCCGTCAGAGCATCGTCTCAGGACCGGGCGGGGGTCAAAGTCAGCGGGGTTAATGGCGGAACAGGGCCGGAAAGTCAATTCACTCCGTGGGTTCTGCCTTTGATCGAGGACGCGTCACACTGTGCCGTGACGAGGGTTGCAGTCGGTCGCGTGAGGCGTTAAGGAAGCGGCCCATGAGATCGGCATGAGCCGA
>RFZR01000273.1 GCA_009920595.1 Alphaproteobacteria bacterium
TTTTATGAAGGCTTGAAGCAGCGCGGCTTTATCATCTATCCCGGAAAACTCACCAAAAAGCCGAGCTTCCGCGTCGGTAATATGGGCGCGCTTGATCATGAAGTGATGGCAATGCTTGTTGAGGCAACAGAAGCCACGCTCAAAGCCATGAATATCAAAGATCTGACACCGGCCGAGTGATGAAATCATGACAAACAAAAAAACTCTTTCCGTTAATGGCCGGACTTACTCATGGCCCGCAAAGCCGCTTGTTGTCATTTGTCTTGATGGCTCGGAACCCGCTTATACGGATGAAGCGCGCAAACGTGGTTTGATGCCTCATCTTGAACGCCTCATTGAAAAGGGTGGCGAATATCGCGCGCATTCCGTGGTGCCAAGCTTTACCAATCCAAACAATCTATCGATTGCCACGGGGCGACCTCCGGAAGTGCACGGTATTTGCGGCAATTATCTCATTGACCCCGATACGGGTCTCGAGACCATGATGAATGATCCGAAATGGTTGCGTGCACCGACGATCTTTGCCGAGTTTCAAAAAGCAGGCGCACGGATTTTGATGGTCACTGCCAAAGACAAATTACGTCTGCTGTTATCAAAAGGCCTTGTCTATGATGGCTCGGCCATCGCCTTTTCTTCTGAAAAGGCTGACAAGGCAACACAGGCTGAGAACGGGATTGATAATCCTTGCGCGCAATGGTCCATGCCGTTGCCCGATGTTTATTCCGCCGATCTTTCCGAATTTGTTTTTGCAGCGGGCGTAAAACTTATTCCAGAATTCAAACCCGATATTACCTATCTTTCAACGACCGATTTCATTCAGCATAAATATGGGCCCACTGAAAAGGGCGCACTCGATTTCTACGCGATGTTTGACTCCTACATCGGTAAACTTGATGCATTGGGCGTCACGCTCATCATCACCGCCGATCATGGTATGAATGACAAGCATTTTGCGAATGGCGAGCCTGATGTTCTCTATTTGCAGGATGATCTTGATCGTCGCTTTGGCGAAGGCAAAACCAAAGTCATTTTGCCGATCACCGATCCTTATGTCGTGCATCACGGCGCGCTTGGCTCTTATGCGGCCATCTATACTTATGGTGCTGACCCGAAAGCTGTGGCCCACCATGTTGCAACGCTTGAAGGCATGGATGCCGTATTGGAAAAAGCCGAGGCCTGCGCGCGTTTCGGTTTGCCCGCTGATCGCACCGGTGATGTGATTGCTGTTTCAGGCGGAAAAAACAAAAGCAAAGTCATCGGCACATCGCGATCAAAACATGATCTTTCAGGACTTGATGTGCCTTTGCGCTCGCATGGCGGGCTCACGGAACAGGTCGTTCCTTTTTTCATTAATACAAAATCAGCTGCACTTCCGGCAAATCTGCGGAATTTCGATGCTTATTTTGTCGGTTGTTCAGCGGCGGAGTGAATGATGAGCGGGATCGTCAAAGGCGCAATGCGCATTGGTGGCAAAGAGGTTTCAACCGATGAGGTTGTGAATGTTCACTATCCCTACACAAATGAGGTGATGGGCACAGTGCCTGCAGGGCGGGCGGAACATGCGCGCAAAGCCTTTTCGATTGCGTCTCAGTTTAAACCAAAACTCACACGCTATGAGCGTCAAAAGATTTTGTTTCGTACTGCGGAGCTGATCAATGCGCGCAAGGAAACTCTTTCTCCATTAATTACGCGTGAACTGGGCATCTCGCTCAAAGATTCACTTTACGAATGCGGCCGCGCCTATGATGTTTTCATGCTTGCGGGGCAGCTTTCCATTCTGGATGATGGACAGATTTTCTCCTGCGATCTCACACCACATGGAAAGCCACGCAAGATCTATACGAAGCGCGAGCCGGTGCGCGCGATCTCTGCCATCACGCCGTTCAATCATCCGTTGAATATGGTGTCCCACAAAATCGCGCCCGCGATTGCAACGAATAACCGTGTGGTTTGCAAGCCAACTGAGCTCACACCACTTACCGCGATTGCACTGGCTGATATTCTTTATGAAGCGGGATTACCGCCAGAAATGTTTCAAATCGTGACCGGTATGCCCAATGATATTGGCGATGAGATGGTCACGAATCCCGATATCGAACTCATTACATTTACGGGTGGTGTAACGGTCGGAAAATTGATTGCCACAAAAGCGGGATATAAACGCGCGGCCCTTGAGCTTGGTGGCAATGACCCTTTGATCATCTGCGATGATCTTTCCGACAGCGATCTTGATAAAGCCGCTGAGCTTGCGGTGGCGGGCGCTACAAAAAATTCAGGCCAACGTTGCACAGCCGTGAAACGCATTCTCTGCATGGAGAAAGTCGCCGATGCGTTTGTGTCGAAAGTTCTCGAGAAAGTGAAGAAGATCAAATTCGGAGATCCGATGAACCCAGACACGGATCTCGGCACAGTCGTTCATGAACAGGCTGCCGCGTTGTTTGAGCGCCGCGTGCTCAAAGCCGCAGAGCAAGGCGCAAAGATTCTTTATCATCCCGAACGCAAAGGTGCGCTTCTGCCGCCGATTACGGTTGACCATGTTCCCCATTCTTCTGAACTCGTGATGGAGGAAACATTCGGTCCGATCGTGCCCATCATCCGCGTGCCGAATGA
>RFZR01000274.1 GCA_009920595.1 Alphaproteobacteria bacterium
TATAGGCACATCATGGGTTTCAAATGCGGTATCGTCGGATTGCCCAATGTCGGCAAATCGACCCTCTTCAATGCGTTGACGCAAACAGCCGCAGCGCAAGCAGCCAATTATCCCTTCTGCACGATTGAACCCAATGTCGGCGATGTTGCGGTTCCTGATCAGCGCCTTGACTCGCTTGCCGCAATTGCGGGCTCGAAAGAAATCATTCCGACACGGATCACTTTCGTTGATATTGCGGGCATCGTTCGCGGCGCATCAAAAGGTGAAGGATTAGGAAATCAGTTTCTCGCCAATATCCGCGAAGTGGATGCCATCGCTCATGTTGTTCGGTGCTTTGAAAATGGCGACATCACCCATGTCGAAGGCCGCATCGATCCAATCGCCGACATCGAAACAATTGAAACCGAGTTGATGCTTGCCGATTTGGATAGTCTTGAAAAGCGGATTGTGCCGCTCGAGAAAAAAGCAAAATCTGGCGATAAGGAAGCCAAAGAACAAGTCAGCGTGATGGAGCGTTGTCTCGCTTTGTTGCGTGATGGAAAACCTGCGCGTCTTGCCGAGCGCTCAAACGAAGAAGAGCGCACATTCCATGATGGAAAACCTGCGCGTCTTGCCGAGCGCTCAAACGAAGAAGAGCGCACATTCCAGATGCTTAATCTTTTGACTGCAAAACCTGTACTCTATGTCTGTAATGTCGAAGAAGCGGCTGCGCATGATGGTAATGGGTTCTCGGCAAAAGTTTTTGAACGGGCAAAGGCTGAAGGCGCGCGTGCTGTTGTTGTTTCCGCGCAAATCGAAAGCGAGATCGCCGTTATGGATGCGGCCGATCAGAAAGATTATCTTGAAGCAGTTGGCCTTGATGAGCCGGGCCTCAACCGCGTGATCCGTGCGGGTTATGAATTGCTTGAGCTTCTGACTTATTTCACCGTGGGTCCAAAAGAAGCACGCGCATGGACGATCACGAAAGGCACACGCGCGCCACAAGCCGCAGGCGTCATTCATACGGATTTCGAAAAAGGATTCATTCGCGCTGAGACGATCGCGAAGCAGGCGCACGCGAAGCCGGAAAGTTCCGTCTCGAAGGCAAAGATTATATCGTCGCCGATGGCGATGTTTTGCATTTTAGATTCGCGAATTGATGGGTGGGATAGGGTGTAGGACTCTGCAATTCGTCATTGCGAGGGAACGCGAAGCAATCTAGGTGCAATTTCAGAATAGGATAGAATCGATCCATGGCGCTCAAATAAAAACCATCAACTGGATTGCTTCGCTCCCGCTCGCAATGACGATTGCGGTTCAAGAGCATCAACTTAACCCTACACCCTACTCCCTACTCCCTCACTTCAATGCCCCTCAAAGGCGATGAGCGTGCGCACGGGCACACCGAGCGCTTCGAGTTTTGCGCGCCCGCCGAGGTCGGGAAGATCAATCACGAAACATGCAGCTTCCACATGCGCGCCTAGTCCTTGCAAAAGTTTGGCGGCAGCAACAGCCGTGCCCCCCGTCGCAATCAAATCATCAATCAGAATAACAGATTGACCGGGCGTGATCGCATCCTTGTGCACTTCCATTTCATCAACACCATATTCAAGCGAATAAGCGATCGACACTTTGTCGTGCGGAAGTTTTCCTTTTTTTCGGATCGGAATGAAGCCCGATGAGAGTTGATGCGCGACCGCGCCACCCAAAATAAATCCGCGCGCTTCAATGCCTGCAACCTGATCGACTTTACCGCCGGCAAAAGGCTGCACAAGCTCATCAACCGCGCGGCGGAACGCGCGCGCATTGCCAAGCAGCGTCGTGATATCGCGGAATAAAATTCCCGGCTTCGGATAATCGGGAATCGTGCGGATCGCGTCGCGCAAAATATCGGAGATTGAGGAGTTCATGGGTCTTTTGTCCTTCAGCGGCGAGTGCGCCGCTTTCTCTTTAACTCAACTCTTGGCCGCTTTCAAAACCCGCCCCGCGACCGCGTCGAGTTTCGCCAAAAGCACGGGATCACGCGCGGAAGGCGCCGTCATGATCGCGTGCTCAAGCGCCTTATGTGATCCTGCGGGACAATCTTCGCGCTCGCGCGGAAAATTTTGAGCCAATCGTGCAATGATGCGCTTCGCCTTCTCGATATTCCGATGCATGACCTCGATCACAGAAGCAACATCGACAACATCATGATCCGGATGCCAGCAATCAAAATCTGTCACCATCGCAAGTGTGGCATAAGTGATCTCGGCTTCGCGCGCGAGTTTCGCTTCCGGCATCGCGGTCATACCGATCACCGAATAGCCCGCCGCTTTGTAAGAAAGACTTTCAGCAAGACTTGAAAATTGCGGTCCCTCCATCGTCACATAGGTGCCACCACGCGTGATCGGAACCTGTTCGTCAAGAGCGGCTTTTACGATATGATCACCAAGGCGCGGACCGACAGGATGCGCCATCGACACATGTGCAACGCAGCCTTTGCCAAAAAAACTCGACTCACGTTTATGCGTGCGATCAACATATTGATCGACGAGAACGAAAGACCCTGGTGGCAGATCTTCACGAAACGATCCACAAGCAGAGAGCGAAACGAGATCTGTCA
>RFZR01000275.1 GCA_009920595.1 Alphaproteobacteria bacterium
GATGATCGAACCGCCACCTAAAACCCGCGCACGCGGGTCGGTTGAATCATAGAAAACACAGGCCTGACCGGGGGATACGCCATATTCGCCTTCCGGCAATTCGACGCAAATCTCCTCGCCTATACGCAAGAGGCGAGCCGGTTGCGGCGGTCGAGTCGAGCGTACACGCACAGCAATATCGAGCCCTTCAGTCGGCAAAGCATCAACCGGCTGATCGCCGATCCAATTCATGTCGCGCAAATGAATGGTCCGCGTTTGAAGCGCCTCGCGCGGCCCCACAATCACGCGTGCAGAGGCGGCCTCAATGCGAATGACATAAAGCGGCTCACCCGATGCGATACCGAGCCCGCGTCTTTGTCCAACCGTGTAATGGATCACACCATCATGGTGGCCAAGCACGCGACCATCAAGATGCACAATCTCGCCCGGCGTTGCCGCATCGGGTCGCAAACGCTCAATCACATCCGTGTAGCGGCCTGTCGGCACAAAGCAGATATCCTGGCTGTCTGATTTATCAGCAACAGCCAAACCGAATTCAGCGGCTAAAGCGCGCGTTTGCGTTTTTGTCAGATCGCCTAAAGGAAAGCGCAAGAATGAAAGTTGCTCATCCGTTGTGCCATAAAGAAAATAGCTTTGATCCTTGTCGGAATCGACCGCGCGATAGAGCCCGCGCCGACCGTCAGTAAGCGCACGTGATGTCACATAATGGCCTGTCGCCAATGCGGCAGCGCCCAATTCCCGCGCCGTTTCAAGAAGATCATGGAATTTGATTTTGCGATTGCATTCAATGCAAGGAACGGGCGTTTCACCCGCAAGATAAGAGTCAACAAAGCGCTCAATCACATCCTCACGAAAGCGTGATTCATAATCGAGCACATAATGCGGAATGCCTAAACGCTCCGCGACGCGACGCGCGTCATGAATGTCTTGTCCCGCGCAACATGACCCTGCGCGATGAACCGCCTCACCGTGATCATAGAGCTGCAATGTGAGACCCACGACATCATAGCCCGCGCGCTTTAAAAGCGCCGCAACAACGGATGAATCAACGCCGCCCGACATCGCAACAACGATGCGAGTCTCGCTCCGGGAACCGGGCAAGCCCAAATCATCAATATTGAGGTCATCGATGGAGAAACGGTCGGTCATGGGTGGAGTTTCGAAATCTCAGAGCGTTCTGGATTGCGCCTTTTACTCCCTCGCGCCCAGAACCGGAAGCAGAAACAGAGTCACAGGCTTTAAATCCACCCGGCAGAACTTGCCGGGTGTTGGGTAAATTTTGGCCTCGGTCCGGCTATGCCTTAATCTGGAATCTTTATGCTAAATTGTTGTTTTATATGAAAAATATCTGATTTTTCGGCTCTGGAACGGCCATTGCTTTGGCTCTTGGAACGATTTTGAGTCTCACCAAGCAGGCCTTTCCGTCTCATGGCGTCTTTAAACACGATCCTTTCCCACACTGTCGAGGGCTTTGCGCCACGCCGTCAGGCCGCGCGCGCCAAAGAGGCTCAACGCTTTGATGAAAACCTCACTCAAAGCCTCTCGACCCCAGCCGGAGACCCTCCTCAGGGGCAAACACAAGTTCCGCCCGCTTCACAATCCGCCAATCGGCACGATTCCCCACAACCCTCACGCGATCCACGTGAAGCGCGCGCAGCGCACTCACGCGAAACGCGGAGAAATTTATCCGAACAACAGAAAAGTGGCGAAGCGTCACGTGATCGCGAGATCGCCGATATTTCACCGTTTGATATCCAAGATCAAAAAGCCGAAGCGGTTACCGAGATAGATATTGCCAATGGTCCGCAAACCGACGCGACTGATAACTCCGTTCCTTCGCCTTCGGACACAAACGCAGTCGAGCTGGACCCGACTGACGTGAAAAACGCACTCTCGGGCAACGCGCCAATAATCACATCGGCATCAATAGCCAGTGAAGCCACTCTTCAATCCGACGGAAACGATGACAATCCGATTCTTAATGCCAAGCTCGAGTCAAAGCTATCGAATCCACAGCCTCCGCGGATACAAAATCTTTCCACCAATGAGGCGAATACCCAACCAAACATATCATCGGCTTTCGACTTAGCTGAAGATGAGACTCAAGACATAACCCATCAAGTAAACAATGGAAGCGCGCAAGAAAATACAACGCAAGAAACAATGCCAATGACGCAGGCTACGAAATCTCAAACAGTCATACTGTCTCCTCAGGCCCGCTCAGCGCTGTTGAATGTGAATAAAAATGAAAAACAACCGGTAGGTGCCGATGCTGAAGCCGAGGGTAATTCGTTAACACCAAATGCGCTCAACGATACGCTTACAAAAAGCTACACCCCTCCAAGCACAATGCCGCAATCAATGCCTCGCCAAAGCCTGAATGAAGCAACATTACAAAGCCCTTCCGACGCGTTGCAGACTGCCTTTAATGAGGCTCCAAAGCCGGAGGCTACTCCTGCGCTCCTCACCACAACACTTGATCAAAATATCCCAGCGCCAAATACATCATCGCAATCTTTGCCCGCATTAACCGCTGCGATGGTTACGCCACCTCAATCCGTCATGGGGCGCGGGAGTCAC
>RFZR01000276.1 GCA_009920595.1 Alphaproteobacteria bacterium
ACGATTCCGGCATTCGGATTTTCAATCGCCCACACCATGCCCGCGAGCACGGCTGACGTCACCTGCATGCCTGTTGCGTTCTGATAGGGCGCGAGCTTTCGCGTTTCTTCAATCGAAAGACGTGAGCCATACCAATAGGCGTTTTTCTTGTGACCATAGAGAAGAACCCCGAGCTCATCGACACCGTCGACAATTTCATTCTCATCAAGAATTTTCCATTCGGGCTGGCGCTCTCCCGCGCGTCCGAACATTTCATGAAGCGAGAGCACCGCATCATCAGCCGGATGATAGGCATAGTGACATGTCGGGCGATAAAGCGCTTTGCCGCCTGCATCACGCACTGTGAGATAATCAGCAATCGAAATTGCTTCATTATGGGTAACAAGAAAACCAAACTGGCCTTGCGCTGTCGGCGTCCATGAACGGACGCGTGTATTCGCTCCCGGTTGCAACAAGTAAATCGCGGCGCCACAACCGCTTTCATGCGTGCGGCCATTTTCAGGCATCCACGCTTCATGCGTACCCCAGCCCAATTCGGCCGGTTGCAACCCTTCTGAAACAAATCCTTCGACCGACCATGTATTGACAAACATGCCGCGTGGTTTCGGGTTTTTCGAGCGTTGCGTATCACGCTCTGCAATATGAATGCCTTTCACGCCGAGACGATGCGCCAAAGACGCCCAGTCTTCGCGCGTTTTTGGCTCACGACCATCAAGACCAAGATCACTTTTGAGATTCAATAGCGCCTGCTTCACAAACCATGACACCATGCCCGGATTGGCTTCCGCCGGGTGAACGGCGACGCAAATCGAGAATGGACTCACGCAAAGCATAATTTGAACGCGCTGCGGGACCTTTCGATGAGTCGAAATAAAAGCCGACCCAAGGCTCAACCACCGTGTCGATATAGAGAGCATTAATCGAACGGCAGAAATCCATGATGTCATGCGAGGATGTGTCAACCGAGAGATTGACGCAAAACCCTTGCCCCCCGCCTGCAGTCAAAAGCGGGTGCAGCACTATTTTATAATTTTCACGTGTCACTGCCTGCTGAATAAATTTGATGCCGCGTTCATCAAGCAATTTGCGATCCGCATCAGAAGGATCAATCACAACGAGACGCGATTTATCGTGACCAATATGACGTTCGATGAGCGGTAACACGCCGCGGCCAATGGAGCCGAAGCCGATGATCACAATAGGTCCGTCAACACGCGCATGAATGGTCGATGATGTCACGATTGGGTTTCCCTCCAACTCTGCTAAATGATAAAAAGTTCCGGGTGCCAAAAATCTCGTTTATGGTGGCGCGTCAAGAGGCCGAAATCAGGCGGCCTGTGCAACCGCTGACAAGCGGTTTTTCGCCAAAAGACGCGTCCGGGCACCTAAATAGTCTCCGGTAGGCACAACCATCCCACTTTGTTCGGAGAGTACACCCGCTTCGAATTCAAGGCCCATGAAACGATCACGATCCACCGGCCCGGGAAGATCAATGCCTGTCATCACGTTGGTCGAAAAGCCAAAGCGAGAATAATAGCTTTCATCACCAACAAGAATAATGGCTTTGTGCCCCTGCACGCTTGCACGATTGAGCGCAGTACGTGCGAGACGCGAACCAACACCACAGACTTGATGCGAAGCTGCAACAGCGAGAGGCCCGAGCAGCAGAACCGCTTCATTATTGATTGAGACATGCCATAGCCGCACGGTGCCAACAACTTGACCCTGATCATCTGCGATCAGTGAAAGACCTTTTGCGGGCATGCGGTTTTCGCGGATTCGCTCGCAAGTTTTTTCATGGCGATCAATACCAAAGGCTTCATCAAGCAAGGCTTCGCGATGCGGAATATCGCGCGCCATTTCAGAGCGAATTGTGATCATCGCAAACTCCTTCCCCTTGCTCTCATGAGAGAGAAGGGCGTTTCAATGGTCGATATGTGACATTAAGAAACAGGAGACCGGCTTACCGGGCTCCGAGGATTAGAGACGTTCTGATATGAAATCAGATGATGTATGAGCGCAATGGCGGGAAGCCGTTAAAGGCCACCGCTGAATAAGTGGTGGTATAAGCACCGGTACCCTCGATCAAAACCTTGTCACCAATTTCAAGCGTGACAGGGAGAAGATAAGGCGTCTTCTCATAAAGCACATCGGCAGAGTCACAGGTGGGGCCTGCAAGCACACAAGGTGTCATCTCTGCGCCGTCATGAAGCGTGCGGATCGGATAGCGGATGGCTTCATCCATGGTTTCAGCGAGACCGCCGAATTTACCGATATCGAGATAAACCCAACGCACATCGTCTTCTTCCGACTTTTTCGAAATCAGAACAACTTCCGCTTCGATGATGCCCGCATTACCCACCATACCGCGACCGGGCTCGATAATCGTTTCCGGCATGTGATTGCCAAAATGTTTCACGAGTCCGCGATAAATCGCATCACCATAATTTTCAACGCCGGGAACGGGTTTGAGATAGCGTGTGGGGAAACCACCGCCGAGATTAACCATCGAGAGATGCATGCCGCGCTCGGCGCATTCTCTGAAAATCGCGGAAGAAGAGGCAAGCGCTTGATC
>RFZR01000277.1 GCA_009920595.1 Alphaproteobacteria bacterium
CGATGCGCCGTTTGCGCTTTGCCGCCAGGATAAACAACATTCACCTGCGTTGTGATTTGATAAAGCGGACCAAGCCATGCGCGGCTGATCAAATCAACAACATCAATCGCATTATAGCGGATGAAAGCCTCCGGATCCGCGACGCAGAGTTTTTCATGCGCGTTCCAGAGCCGTGCATTTTGACCCACTCTGCCGAAATGATCGCCGCGCTCGCCCATTAAACGCTTTTCTTCAGCAATCAAATCATTGAGCACATCGGTCGTGCGATCCACCACGCTCGTGTCGGCAAAAGCACCACGAAAAACAACGATACCCGGACCATCCAGCAAAACATCGGTCCATTCATTCATATAACGACCAAGCGAGGATTGATCATTGATGAGAGAATGGATTTTCGACGCATTATAGATCGGCACGTTCTTTTGAACATCATCCGCCAAAGGGCAGCTCAGATGCGCCGCCGCTTCCTTGATATCGGCAATAAAATCTTGAAGGGAAATCGAGCTCTCATCAAACCACCGCGTCCGTGGTGCTGGAACATGTTTATTCATGATAAACCTCCCGAATAAAGAGTTCTTATTTTGTTAATCTACCATATTACGGGCCAAGATTACGAATGATTTTTGCCGCCAAGTGGCGCATCGGGTCAACAGTCCCCGTCAGGATCTTGATCCGGTCAAATTCCGTGGGATGAGCGGCCAAATGCGCGCGTAGCGATCGACCAAATTCCTGCCGAAGCTCGGTGCCGATGTTGAATTTTTTGACGCGCGTCTCTTTAGAAAGTTGACGCCTTACCGCCGGATCAACGCCGCTCCCGCCATGGATCACAAGCGGTATGGTGGTCACGGCCTCAATCCGCGAGAGAAGATCGCGATTGATGATCGCGGCATGTTCCGTTTGCAGATGAAGATTGCCGACTGAGACGGCGAGTGCATCAACGCCCGTATCACGCGCAAAGCGCCCCGCTTCATCCGCATCCGTCAATGAGGAAGCAGCACCACCACTATAACCCACCGCACCAATCTCGCCCTCAACAGACAAGCCATGCGGGCGCGCCAATTCAACGACGCGGCGGGTGAGCGCAACATTTTCATCATAAGGTAAAGCCGAGCCATCAATCATCAAGGAGGTGAACCCCGCATCAAGCGCCGCTGCACATTCTTCGTAAGTTTTGGCATGATCGATATGGCACACAATCGGAACGCGCGATTGTTCGGCGAGATGTCGGAACATTTTACCTAAGATTTGAACCGGCGTATGACGGCGACATGCAGGGCCAGCGTGAAGAATGATCGGAAGACCCGTTTCATCGGCGGCTTCTACATAAAGCCGCGCATCTTCCCAACCGAGCACAACAAGACCCGCAATCGCATAATGTCCCTCAAGAGCCGGTTTAAAAACATCATTCAGTGTCGCTGCACTCATTTGAATTTCGCAATCATGTCTTTGATGCCAGGGATCGTTTCGATCTGATAGGCGTGAGAAGGTTGAAAAAATTGCACCAAGGGCCGCTGACTCAATCCACCAAGAATGGTGAAATAATACATTTCATAACCGGGCGCTACGACACAAGGATGATAGCCCTTATCAAGGATGATCGTTGATCCATTCACAATGTGGTAGGCATCGCCCACTTTTCCGTCTTCACGTTGAACAAGCTGCATGCCGAAGCCATGATCCGGCTTGAAACGAAAATTATAAGTCTCGTCATGCCGTGTTTCCAACGGCAAACGATCCGTATCATGTTTATGCGGTGGAAAGCCCGACCATCCGCCCTGCCCGACTGTAAAAAGTTCAGAGACAAGAAGACGCCCCACGCGGTCACGATATTTCGTGCCCAATATATGCTTGATTTTCCGATGCGTTTTCGTCTCATCCGATCCATATTGAACGCGATCAAGATCAGCGACGCGCACATCGAAAGGTTCAAGCACCTTGTCAAACTGCGCACCGGCGACAAAAATTTCAGCCGTTTCAGAAACGCATGTCATACCCACCTTCGGGTTCGCCGCCCCAGACATCGCCAACACGATTGCCAAGCGCCTTAAAAGATACACCTTCAATTTCAACATCAACAGTGCCTGTTGCCGGAACAATGGCCGTTTCATAACGCGGGACACAGTAGGAAAAATGTTCGCCGCGCTTTAATTTGACAATGTTGAAATAATTGAGCGGTACACGCGCGTCATCAACATCAATCACGGCTTTGTTATAATTGTCATAGGGCGGAATATGCATAATTCGCTCCTCACACACTGTTATTGATTGATATGATGCGATCTCATAAAGTTTTGAAGGTCTTCTTCATTCGGATTGGCGGGGGAACACCCAACACGTGTTACAACAAGCGCAGCAGAGGCCGCACCACGCTGAAGACTGTCTTTGGGTTTCAGACCTTGCGCCAAACCTGTAACAAAACCACCCATAAAAGCGTCACCGGCGCCGGTGGGCTTTAACGCTTTAACGGGATAGATGCCCATCTCAATCGTTTCGCCGTCGACATAAGCGATCAAGCCTTTCTCACCACGTTTATAAACAACGATGGAGCTATGTTCATCAGCAAGCGCGCG
>RFZR01000278.1 GCA_009920595.1 Alphaproteobacteria bacterium
ATGTCGAAACATCGTGTTCATCTCGCCCGCGCGTCGCATGATGCGATCATGGTGGGTGTAGGAACGGTCATTGCAGATGATCCCGATTTGACATGCCGTCTTCCGGGTATGATGCATCTCTCTCCCGTTCGCATCATCATTGATACGCATCTTGATACACCGTCCACGGCGCGGGTGATTGAAACGGCGGCGAAAGTGCCCACATGGATTGTAACGGCAGAGGATGCGCCTCTTGATCGCGAAACAAATTTGAAGAGAGAAGGCGTGCAAGTCATTCGCGTTCAGAAAGACTCGCAAGGTCATGTCGATATCAAAGCCGCCATGCACAAACTGGCTGAGATCGGTATCACAAGAATTTTCTCAGAAGGCGGCCCGACTTTGGCAGAAGCCTTGGTGGTCAATCGCCTTGTCGATTGTGTTGAGATTATTACAAGTCCCGAAGCTCTGGGCCGCGCGGGTACCATAGCCTTGCGTCCGGCATTGAAATCCGCTCTTGCTGATCAAAGGCTTTTTGTGACTTCACCCCCTCATGTGGTGGGTCGCGATCATTTGCAGTATTTTGAAAGGGTCCGTTGATGTTTACCGGAATCGTCAGCGACTGCGGCACGATCGCATCCGTGTCGTCGCATGGATCATCTTTGAAACGGTTGCGCATCAATGCGTCTTATGACGCCGAGACGATTGCGCTGGGGGCGTCGATCGCCTGTGCCGGTGTTTGCCTCACCGTTGTTGCTTTCGGGGCGCGGCCTGAAGGTGGGTGTTGGTTTGAAGTCGATGCCGCCGCTGAAACGCTTGCACTTACAACAGTGGGGCAATGGACGACGGGCAAACGCATCAATCTCGAACGAGCGCTCAAAATTGGCGATGAATTGGGCGGCCATCTTGTTTCTGGCCATGTTGATGGATTGGCCAAAATCATCGCGCGTGAAGAGGTGACAGCTGGCGAAGCGGGCTCAGGATGGGGCGCGACAACGCGTTTTGTTTTGAGCGTGCCGAAAGCGCTTTCAAAATTCATCGCGGTCAAAGGGTCTGTTGCGTTGGATGGCACATCACTAACCATCAACACGGTCGAGCATGATCAGTTTTCGGTTTTGCTCATTCCCCACACACTGCAAGTCACAACGTGGGGACAAGCGAAGGTGGGCGATCTCGTCAATCTCGAAGTCGATCAAATGGCGCGCTATGCGGCGCGGTTGATGGAAACGCGTGATTAGAGCTGTAAGCCAAGCGGTCTCACATTAAGGGTGATTCACCGTATCGATCAGTTTCGCGATGGCGTGAGGTTGGTTTACAATTCCCATATGATTTATGCTGGGAAGCACTTTAACATCAATACCGAGTGGCTCGAGTTCACGTTGGAATGCTGAGCTAATCATCAACTCGTCATCAGCGCCAACAAGAATTGAAATGCGTAATGCCGCTCGTGAGAGAGCAGACTTTGTAATCCGCCAATTAAAACCTGCTCCAAAATTTACGAGCAGGCGATAGGAATAGACTGACGTCACATATTTTTGTGACGATGAATCATTGGCAAAAGCAATGACAGGCAGAGATTGACCTATGCTCACACCAAATCGATTGAGTATATCGAGCGCAATGATGCGCGGAAGATTGACTTTTGCCCACGCGTTATTTCCCTCGCCTGATGTTGGTGCTGAAGGTCCCAGATAGGGGGCCAATAGTATAAAATGCTCAAAGTCTTTGTTTAGGAATGATGCGGCTATTCGTGCAGCAAAACCACCGCCGAGAGAATGACCGACTAAAGTGAATCGTGAATTTTCATTTTCTTTTCTCAGCTCGAAGAGTAAATCCTGTAGGTTATCTTCAAGTTGCCCAATATAAGCGATGTCGCCGCGTTGCCCTGATGCACCATGTCCTCTGATATCAAGGGCAATGGCATTAAAGCCACTTGCAGCAAATGATGTGGCGATCTGGTTCATCTCGACGGACTGTGCAGATGATCCGTGAACCAGAAGGATTGTATGATCTGATTTTGAAAGACGCGACGGATAGGCGCGATAGGTTAGATGAGTTCCGTCTCGAGCTTGAAAAGTGCTGAGATTGGGTTGGCTGGTCTGATCGATTTGCAAAGCCCCTTGCGTTATAAAATCAAGCGGCTCCGGTTTTGGTAAAGGAGTGGCCACCATGCCGATCAAAATCAAGCTGGCAAGACCAAAGGCCGCAAGGAAATACAAAATGATCGTTGAGACAAGCATTCGCTTAGGACTTCTTTCTGAAGTCTTGATTCTAAAAATGCCCTAAGGTCAATTCAAGTTAAAAATAACGCATTCATTGGTTTCGGATCTTTAGGTGGATTGGCATGGTTCCATCCAGTAATGTGAGCCGTGAGCTTAGGGAGTTCGCCAAACTGAACTCTTTGGACAAGGCCCGTACGGTCACGGGGATTTCACAATCGGCGAAGTCATTTCAAGCTTCTAAAGGCGGGGTTCAAAACCGTTTAGGGGCGGGCAGCCCATCCGCCCGACTTGCGGAAGTTGCGGCGCGAGAGTAGGGAAGCCCTCACCAAAGTGCCGTTTCGGCTGAAATTTGA
>RFZR01000279.1 GCA_009920595.1 Alphaproteobacteria bacterium
GCGCGCGCCAAATATTCAATGAGTTTGTTCGTTTGGTATTTCGGCACCAATCGCCGCTATGACGACGTCTATCACCATATGATGGTGCTTGGGCCGCGCTATCAGGAATTGCTCAAAGACATATTCAACCGAAAACATCTTGCCAATGATTTCAGCCTTTATCTTCATCGGCCCACAATGACCGATCCATCATTGGCGCCTGAGGGTTGCGATGCTTTCTATGTGCTCTCACCTGTACCTCATCTCGAAAGCGGCACAGACTGGTCAACAGAGGCCGAAATCTATCGCAAGAAAATCGAACGCCGTTTAGAAGATACGATTCTGCCAGATCTTTCAAAACATATTGTGACTTCACGCATGTTGACGCCGCAGGATTTTCAAGACCGCCTTCTTTCTTTCAAAGGTGCGGCGTTTTCTTTGCAGCCGCAACTGTTTCAAAGCGCGTGGTTTCGTCCGCACAACCAATCAGAAGAGCTCAAAGGGCTTTATCTCGTTGGCGCCGGCACACATCCCGGTGCAGGCTTGCCGGGCGTGATCTCTTCCGCAAAAGTGGTGGCCGATCTTTTGCCCGATGCGCGCGATTATCGGCGCTAAGTCTCACGCAGGCGTTTTTAAAAGAAACGCATAAAAGGGCCGGAAGCGATCAATCTTCCACCAATGATAAAGAATAATCGCAATGCCGGTTGAAAGCGGTATGGCCCACATGAGCGGATTAAGCGCGAGCATTGGGAAAATTCGCACCGAACCAAAAGCCATAAAGGCCGTGTAAACCGAAATGCCCGAGCCGACGAGCGCTTTCAAATGTTCTTTGAGCCAGTCTTTTGGTGCGGGTTTCGGCTTATAGAGAAACCATAGATTGGTGCCTGCTGTTGCAAAGCCCACAAAAGAAATTGCGACCATCAAAATCTGATCGATCTTCAAACCTTGTACCGCGCAATTCGCTGAAGCGACGATGAGAATGTATTGCAAGCCGACGTTACGCCACTCCCGCATCGCGGCGCGGTTCTGTTTATGCTCGACACAAAGCCAGCCATACCAAGTGAGATTGATGGTGAGCACACCGAGATAGAGCATCATCCATCCGAAGATGCCGCGAATGAAGGCCGCATCAAATTGACCAACAAGATGGGGATGGGTTCCAAGCGGATCATAGAGCGTCAAAAGGCTCAGCGAAATCGCCAAGGAGCCGGTAACCAACAACACATGGGTAAAGACCCGACCCCAGCGGCGATGAACTTCGCCGCCCTTACGCCCGATCACCGGCACCCAAAAACTGATAGCCCCTGTCGCGCCGGTTACGATGTGAAAGCCGACCAGCGCGATAAAGAGATCATGGATTGATAATTCGCCCATCAACAGCGCGCCCCCGGCTCCAGCCCCGATTGAACAAATCGCAAAGACTTGACATGATCAAGTGTCAACCTTGCCGTGCATGTGGAGGAGCGGCAGCGCCATGTATAAGCCGCCCCGTCCCGCGCCTCTGTCCGCCTTGTTCTCGCTTGTTCGCGCGGTAACGAGCGGTGATGGCAATCTTTTGAACCTTCTCCCCGGCGCGGCCTATGAAATGGATATCGGGCCGCTGGGCTGGTCCCGCCGCTCCACCCTGATTGTCAATCGGCCTGATCTCGTGCGCGAGGTGCTGATAGATGAAAAGGGTATTTTTCCGAAATCCGATTTGATGGTGAATGCGCTGGATGCGCTGATCGGCAATTCGATTTTCGTGTCTTCGGGTGAGACATGGCGGCGGCAACGCGCGATGGTTGATCCCTCACTCACCATGATGCGGATCAATCGCGCCTTTCCCGATATGCAAGCGGGTGTTGCAGAGACTTTGAAAAATCTGAGTGCTTTCGCCGCACGCGGAGAGACATTCAGCCTTGACCTCATGATGTCGCATCTGACAGCCGACATCATCTGCCGCACTGTCTTTTCAACGGGCGTGTCCGAAAAAGTGACGCATGAGGTTTTCGAAGCCTTCACTTTGTTTGAGAAAAGCGTGGCGCAGGTCGAAATTTTTCGCCTCGTGATCGAGAAGGCGTTTACGAAAACACCGCAAAAACCGCATGTGTTAGAAGCGTGCCGCGTGATCCGCAAAGCGATTGGTGAATTGCTTGATACACATACAGGGGAAGGCGGGAAAAATTATGATGATATCGCATCGGCTTTAATGCTCGCGCGTGACGAGGAGGGGCGCGGCTTCACGCGCGAAGAACTTATCGATCAATTGGGCGTGATGTTTCTTGCCGGCCATGAAACAAGTGCCAGCGCGCTGACATGGGTCTTTTTTATTCTAAGCCAACAGCCGGAGTGTGTGAAACGTATTCGCGCCGAGGTCGATGCGCTTTGCGGCGACCAGCCTATTTCTTTCGAGCAAAGCAAGAAGCTCGCCTTCACCCGCAATGTGTTTCGTGAAGTGATCCGGCTCTATCCGCCGATTACCTTTCTGCCGCGCGTGGCGATGGAAGATACACGGCTTGGCTCACGACGCATCAAGCGCGGTGCACTTGTGATTGTCGCGCCTTGGGTTTTGCATCGTCATAA
>RFZR01000280.1 GCA_009920595.1 Alphaproteobacteria bacterium
CAAATGGTCGCGTGCGGCGAGAATATCATCGACCTCATAGCAAATATGATGGATGCCGCCATCGGCATTTTTTTCGAGAAATTTAGCAATGGGACTCGCCTCACCGAGCGGTTCGAGAAGCTCGATCTTTGTGTTCGGCAATTCAATGAAGACGACCGTCACACCATGATCAGGCTGCGGCAAGGGCGCAGAGACTTTTGCACCCAATGTCTCCCGATAAAGACGGCAAGACGCAGCAAGATCTTTGACCGCAATGGCGACGTGATTGAGGCGACCAATCATGCTCAATCCTTTCTACACCACGACAATCTGCACATGGCAGATCGGCTTCTTGCCCCATTCATCATCTACAGCCGAGCGCACCGCTCTTTCAATCGCGGTCTCAACAAGGTCGGGGTCACGCTTTTTGGTTTTCGGCAAACCTTCAAGAACAGAGAAGACCGCCTCCTCAATCACATCTTCAAAGAGACGCCCCTCTCTCGTCACTTGCGGAATACCCGATACCGCAAAAGCCGGATCGCCAACAAGCTCACCTTTCGGATCAATTGCGATGGCAATGGACACAAGTCCACCGAAAGACAACTTTCGACGCTCTGCAATCGCCGGATCAGCCGACGTCACAAGCACATTGCCATCCTTGTAGATACGGCCATGTTGCACTTCATCGACAATATCCGCTTTGCCCGGCGCAAGCCGAATAACATCACCATTATGGCCGATCACAACTTCGGGTATTCCTGAATGCAACGCGAATTTACGATGTTCTTCGAGATGCAAAGGTTCGCCATGCGCAGGAATAAGAACGCGGGGCCTCACCCATTGATACATTTTCTTTAATTCACCCTGACGCGGGTGACCGGAGACATGAACAAGCGCGTGACGATCTGTAACCACATTCACACCTTGCCGCACCAATCCATTGATGATGCGGCCGACTGCTTTCTCATTTCCGGGAATGGTGCGTGACGAGAAGATAACCGTATCCCCCGGCGCGAGCGTCACATCAGGATGCTGATCGTCTGAAACGCGTGCGAGTGCCGCGCGTGGCTCACCTTGCGAGCCGGTTAAAAGGGCAACAACTTTATCACGCGGCAAATAACCATAAGTTTCGGTGGAACGAAATTCTGGAACATCATCAAGATAACCGCATTCAATCGCGACTTGAATTGCACGATCCATGGCCTTGCCAATGGCCACAACTTCACGACCATTTTCTTTGGCCGCCAGAGCGATTGATCGAATCCGGGCAATGTTTGAAGCGAAAGTCGTGACAGCTACACGACCATCCGCCTTCGCGATCACATCAGAAAGACCACGCGCAACATCATCTTCACTTAAAGATTCACCTTCACGCATAACATTGGTCGAGTCACAAATAAGAGCTAAGACGCCCTCGTCGCCAATCGCCTTTAAACGCGCGTCATCCGTTTTCCATCCGGCAATCGGCGTTTCATCAATCTTCCAGTCGCCTGTATGGATCACGGTTCCAAGGGGCGTGCGAATGGCAAGTGCGGTTGATTCAGGAATGGAGTGTGCGACCGAAATGATCTCAACTTCAAAAGGATCAAGCGGCAAGCGATCACCCGGTTCCATCAAAGTAAGCGCGAGGCGTTTTTGCATCGGATCATTTTGACGGCGAATATCAAAAAGACCGGCAGCAAAACGCGTGGCATAGACGGGCGGTTTACCCAAACGCGGATAGAGATCCATCAAAGCGCCGATATGATCCTCATGCGCATGCGTGATGATGATCGCTTTGAGATTCTTTTTGACGCCTTCAAGAAATTTCAAATCCGGCAAGACAAGATCAATGCCCGGCAATTCGGGGCCGGCGAAACTCACGCCGCAATCAACCAGAATCCATTCGCGTTTATGCGGCGAACCATAGCCATAAAGCGCGGCATTCATGCCGATCTCGCCGAGACCGCCCAGCGCGCAAAAAACAAAATCGGCTTTTGGCTCAGCCATCAATCGAACCCTTTATGAATCTCGAAAAAATACATCGCCGACAATGACCGGCTCGATCTGTCCATTTTGATCAAGAAGCAAGCGCCCTTCGCGGTCTAAGCCGGCAAAGATCCCGACCTTTTCCTCTTTACGATCCTTGACCACAATCAGACCGCCCACCCCATGCGCGAAAGAGAGCCAACGCTCTCGGATAACGCCAAAACCCTCGCCACCCCGATAAACCGCCAGCCATTTCTCAAAGGAAGCCGAGAAATGACCGAAAACCTCAAAAGGCGATGTGATCACTCCCGCACTTTTCAAATCCGTGACCGGATAAAGCGTATCGGACGGATGATGGGCGATGTTGATACCGCACCCGATGACCACGCCCTGATGGCCTCCAGGTAACGAAAGTCCCTCAAGCAAAATGCCGGAAATTTTCTTACCTTCAACAAGCACATCATTCGGCCATTTGAGCGAGAGATGAGCCGCTTCAAGGCCGACAGCGCGCAACGTGTCATAAACAACCATTGCCGCAACAAAGCCAAGTTGAAAGGCATGCGCTTGCGGCG
>RFZR01000029.1 GCA_009920595.1 Alphaproteobacteria bacterium
AACCATATGAAGACCTGAAATGGATACGACATGATAAATGCCTGCGAGGCGCAAATCCTCATTCGTCTCTTCTGAAATCATCCCTCGCTTGCCCGTGATGAGCGCCGCAGATACAGCACCCGCCTGCCCGCCAATCGCATTCGCAATCCGGTTTGCAAGATGATTCCGAAAACGATCAATCATCGCAACAAAATCGAAGCGAAATGAAAATGTTTCATTTTTCGAAAGAATGAACGGTTTTCCCAGAAGTGACCCAACACCACCGATTTTATTGAAATAGGCATCGCGCGCGAAATCATATCCTCCGGGCCTTACAGGTCCCGGAGGTGGCAAGATGCGCACATTCGCTTTGATCTTCGCGCCCGCTTCAAAATGCGGCATACCGCCCATCGTCACACGAATAAAATTCGGTAAAGCGCCATCATACCCTTCAAGCGTGAGCGGCATGATGAGCAAACGTGCCCCCTCCGGCTTCGCATCGATTGTTTGAACAACACCCGTCATCATCGCGATTGTGGTTTTTGAGATCATCGGCGCATCAACACGGAGCGTGCGCCATGTGGCCAAAGCAAAGCCCGATAAAATTGAGGCCAGCGCGAGGCCCAAAAATAAAAGCTCGCGCGTGGGGCGTCGCATCGCATAAGCAATGAGAACAAAAATCGGAATGAAGCCGATGAGCGGCGCGAGGATCGAAGGCTCATCATCCGCAGCGAAATAAAGAAGCACGCCGCAGAATGTTAACGGCGCCAAAAACAAGAAAGGCCGCCGCGCATCCGTCTCGCGTGTCATGACAAGCGCAAGCGCGTTTCGATACAGGATTAGGGGCTCACGCCAATTCAATCCCCATGAGGCTGGACGTGCGGATGCGATCGCCTCCGCATAGCCGCGCGTGCGCCGTGATCCGAACGGATTTTTCACAGCCTAAATCCTGAATTGGTGAGGCGCCCCCGCCTTAACCTTCTGGACGGGAGATGCTACAGCACACGCGCCGTGGCGAAACGAACGCCCAGTAGCAATTTATTCCGCCACACGATTTGCGTGCAGGACCTTTGAATGACCCGTCCCGTTGTGACCCGTTTTGCCCCCTCACCCACTGGTTTTCTGCATATTGGAGGCGGCCGCACGGCATTGTTTAATTGGCTCTATGCCAAGCGCCATGGCGGAAAAATGTTATTGCGCATCGAGGACACGGATCGCGAGCGCTCAACGGATGCCGCGATCGCCGCAATTCTGGATGGGTTGAAATGGCTCGGCATTACTTGGGACGATGACGTCATCTACCAATATTCGCGAGCCGCACGCCATCGCGAAGTGGCGTATGAGCTTCTTGCCAATGGGAAAGCCTACAAATGCTATGCGAGCACGGAAGAGCTTGAAGCCATGCGCGAGCTTGCACGCGCTGAAGGCCGCCCCATGCGCTATGATGGTCGATGGCGTGAGCTCAACGGAACCGATGCGGAAACCAAAGCCATCGCTGAGGGTCGCAAGCCAGTCATCCGACTGAAAGCGCCTCAGGAGGGCGAGACCGTGGTGAATGACCATGTCCAAGGTCGCGTGACCTGGCAGAACAAAGACCTCGATGATCTCGTTCTGCTCCGCTCGGATGGCAATCCGACCTATATGCTCGCGGTTGTCGTCGACGATCATGATATGGGCGTAACCCACATCATCCGTGGGGACGACCATCTCACAAATGCCGCCCGCCAGACACAAATCTATCAGGCAGCGGGTTGGGATGTTCCTGAAATGGCGCATATTCCCCTGATCCACGGACCCGATGGCTCAAAGCTCTCAAAGCGCCATGGAGCGCTCGGCGTCGATGCCTATCGGGCGATGGGGTATCTGCCGGCCGCTATGCGGAATTATCTTGTGCGCCTCGGTTGGAGCCATGGTGACCAGGAATTCTTTTCAACCGAAGAAATGACAAACGCATTTGGCCTTGAAACCATCGGTCGCTCGCCCGCCCGTTTTGATTTCGCAAAGCTCGAACACATCAATGGCCATTACATGCGCGCAAGTGCCGATGAAGAGCTACTTGCCGCAATTGAAACGATATTGCCTGATGTTGGGCCTGAGCGCTCCTGGCCAAGATCGATTGATCCCACCCTCCGTTCTAAGCTTTTGAAAGCCATGCCCGGTTTAAAAGAACGGGCGAAGACACTTTTGGAACTCTTTGATTCTGCTTATTTTTTATATGCACAGCGACCATTAAATTTTGAACCGAAAGCCGAAGCGCTTTTGGCTGAAGGGGGACGGGAAAAGGTCGCGGCTTTGATCCCCATTCTCGAAGCCCTTACCGAATGGACCGCATCCTCGACAGAAGCAGCCATCCGTCAATTCGCGGAAGGCACCGCAATCAAGCTCGGGCAAGCGGCGCAGCCCTTGCGCGCGGCGCTTACCGGCCGCGCAACCTCCCCGCCACTCTTCGACGTCATGGAGATTGTCGGCCGCGACGAGTGCTTGGCGAGATTAAGAGCAGCTTCAAGATTAGCCTTAAGCGTGATTGTCCCTTTCGCGCGTCTGAGCTAACCCAGTTCCTGAAATGAAACCCTGATTGCCCGAAAGAAGGCCAGAGAGGTCGCCAATGTCCACGCCCGTTTCCCTCAAAGTCGGCGATAAAGCCCTTGAAATGCCTGTTAAGGGCGGAACCATCGGCCCGAGTGTCGTCGATATTGGCAAGCTCTACGCCCAAACGGGTATGTTCACCTATGATCCAGGCTTCACCTCGACAGCCAGCTGCGAGTCGAAAATCACCTATATCGATGGCGATGAAGGCGTATTGCTTTATCGCGGTTATCCAATTGAACAGCTCGCAGAGCACGGCGATTTTCTCGAGACCTGCTATCTGCTTCTCTATGGTGAATTGCCGACACCGACACAGCGCGCAGATTTCAACTATCGCGTGACGCGCCACACGATGGTGCATGAACAAATGATGCGCTTCTTCCAAGGCTTCCGCCGTGACGCGCATCCAATGTCGGTGATGGTTGCGTCTGTCGGCGCGCTTTCTGCCTTCTATCATGACTCGATTGATATTGCGGATGAGAACCAGCGCATGATCGCGTCAATGCGCATGATCGCGAAATTCCCGACGCTCGCGGCAATGGCTTATAAATACTCGATCGGCCAGCCTTTTGTGTATCCGCAGAATGATCTCGATTACACATCGAATTTTTTGCGGATGTGTTTTGCAGTGCCTTGCGAAGAATATAAAGTGAATAAGGTGCTCTCACGCGCTTTGGATCGTATTTTCATTCTTCACGCTGATCATGAACAAAACGCCTCGACGTCAACAGTTCGTTTAGCCGGTTCATCTGGGGCCAATCCCTTTGCCTGCATTGCTGCAGGTGTTGCGTGTTTGTGGGGTCCGGCGCATGGGGGCGCAAATGAAGCAGCACTCAAAATGCTTCAGGAAATCGGATCGGTTGATCGCATTCCACATTATATCGCGCGCGCGAAAGACAAAAATGATCCCTTCCGCCTGATGGGTTTTGGTCATCGCGTTTATAAAAATTATGATCCGCGCGCAAAGATCATGCAGAAAACAACGCATGAGGTTTTGGCCGAACTTGGCATTAAGGATGATCCACTTCTCGATGTTGCGATGGAACTCGAACGCATCGCTTTGCATGATGATTATTTCATCGAGAAGAAGCTCTATCCGAATATTGATTTCTACTCGGGCATCACCTTGAAGGCGATGGGTTTCCCAACCTCAATGTTCACCGCCCTGTTCGCTCTTGCGCGCACCGTCGGTTGGATCGCGCAATGGAAAGAAATGATTGAAGATCCAGGCCAGAAAATTGGTCGTCCGCGTCAGCTTTACACAGGCCATGCACGCCGCGATTATGTTCCGCAAAATATGCGCTGATAGATCATCAAATTATAATTCAAACGCTCCGCGACCAATCGCGGGGCGTTTTTATTTGATCACATAGCGAGAAACGATTTCTGCGGCTTTGACACTTGGATTGCCCTCATCGATCGCCATCAACTGATCGAGCCGATCAAAACCCTTTAGCTGCCGTCGCCGCGCCTCGGTGTCGCTCAAGAGCGGAAAAAGATCATTGGTTAAATGATCAGCATTGCACGCGCCTTGAATACGCTCTGGCACGATGTTTTCGCCGATGATCAAATTTGCGAGCACGACGGAAGGCACGTTGATGAAATGTCGAATTTGTCCTTCGATTGCTCCCACACGATACCCAACCGCCATGGGAACATGCGCCATCGCCAATTCAAGCGTTACAGTGCCGGACGCCGCAAGCGCGGCATAGGCTTTTCGAAACGCATGATATTTCGCCGCTTCCCCAAAGATGAGACGTGGTTTCACTGCCCACGATTTTGCTAGGTCTTCGATCTCACTCTTAAGATGGTCAACTGCGGGCAAGATCAAATCAAAATCGACTTGATGAATTTGTTTAAGCCGAGCGATTGTCTCTCCAAAGACCGGCATGAGGCGCGTGATTTCCGAACGACGACTGCCAGGCAAGACGAGTAAAATGGGCGGTTCGCTTGAACGGCGTTGCGCTTCTTCTTGAGTGGACCGAAAAAGTTCACGCCGCTCGATTAAAGGATGGCCCACATAAGTACATGGTGGACCACCAAGCTTTTGATGTGCAACAGGCTCAAAAGGTAAAAGCGCCAATACATGATCAATATAGCCACGCATTGCTTTGGCTCGGCCCGGACGCCAAGCCCATACAGACGGGCTGACATAATCAATAACGGGAATATGCGGTAAAGCCGCTTTCACCTTCCGTGCAACGCGATGCGTAAAATCGGGGCTGTCGACAATAATCAAACAATCAATTTTTTCTGCAATCAAACGATCAGCCGTCTCTTGAATACGACGCAGTAAAGACGGCAATCGCTTGATAACAGGAACAATGCCCATGACCGCGATATCGGCCAGTGGAAAAAAAGATTTCATTCCTTGTGCGTGAAGCAGAGGGCCGGCGGTGCCGACAAAATCAAGGTCATAGTTTGAAAATCGCTCACGCAGCGCCGGAAGAAGTTTAGCGCCCAACGCATCGCCCGATACCTCTCCGACGACGACGCCAAATTTCAGGTGAGGACGAGCGCCAGTCATAAGCGAGGCACACCTTTCAAAAACAGGCCCGCGCGATCCGCTGCTTGCACAGTCTGCGAACGTAAGAGAATGATGACTTCATTTGCAGCTATAGCAATCCCGCCAAGGCCAGCCTCATTGGCAACCTTGATCGTGCGGGGGCCAATCGCGGGCAAATCCACACGATGATCTTGCCCTTGTTTTGGGGCTTTCACGAGAATGGCGGATTTATTCTCAAGAATGACGCGACGATTTTTCTGCATGAGGCGAACGCGTTCAAGCATGGCGTCGGTGCCTTCTGGCCCTTCAATCGCAAGCACGCGACCTTCGGCAATCACAACACCCTGCCCCACATCATAAGGGCTAATCTTACGCAAAAATTCGAGAGCTGTTACAATATCGGACGCTGCCGTTTTCGTTTCAGCAACAGAGCCAATCAAACCTTCCGGCGCTAAAAGTTGCGGTGCGGCTTCATCAATTCCGATGACGGAAAACCCATTATCTTCGATCAGACGAATAACGCCTCGCAAGATGCGATCATCACCGCCACTCACGATCTTGCGCAGTTCTTCACGATTACGAAAAAAACTATAGATCGAAAGCAAAGCCATCGGGCCCGGACGCGAAACACCGCCACCCAAAATCACACGCTTGATTTTCCTTTCACGAAGAAGTGACAGGATTTTTTGTGGATCGAGCATATCGGCGAATGCATGTTCAAACTCATGCAAGGACTCATCGCGTCCGACAAACCCACGCAAACAAATGATGAAGGGATTTTGCTTGGCCACGATCACCCTTCCTTTGAGTCGCGCGGAGTGCAGATGGATCGATTACCGGCTGCGCGGAGGAATTCAACAATCTCAGCAACAATAGGATCATTGGAAAAATCACCGGCTACATCTTCAATCCGTTCTTGAAGCGTACCTTCTTCAGCAAAGAGCAGCCGATAAGCGCGTCGGATTTCTTGTATCGCTTCCCGTGAAAATCCACGCCGCTTCAACCCAACCATATTTAGACCGGCAAGATGCGCTCGATTGCCGAGCGCAATGCCATAAGGAATGACGTCATTCTCAACGCCTGATAACCCACCGATAAAGGCATGAGCCCCGATGCGGCAGAATTGATGCACTGCCGCGCCACCACCCAAAATTGCATAATCACCAACATGACAATGACCTGCAAGCATCACATTATTGGAAAAGATAACGTGATTGCCGACATGACAATCATGCGCGACGTGTGAATTCGCAAGAAAGGTTGAATGATTACCAATACGCGTCACCAAGCCGCCACCTTCGGTGCCTGGATTCATGGTAACGCCTTCACGGATCAAGCAATGAGATCCAATTTCAAGAACTGAGTCCTCACCACGAAATTTCAAATCCTGCGGAATATGCCCGATCGAAGCGAAGGGAAATATTTTTGCCTCCGCTCCAATCCTTGTGCGTCCGGCAAGTGATACATGGCTGATCAATTCGGAATGATCGCCCAATTCGACATGAGGCCCAATGGCGCAAAATGGTCCAATTTTCACGCCCACACCGAGCTTTGCAGCAGGATCAACAACGGAAAGCGGATGGATCTGAATTTCAACTGACATCATCAACCTCAGCTCACAAGCATCGCGCTGATTTCAGCTTCGCAAGCGACCTGACCCGCAACTTTTGCCTCACCTCTGAACCACCACATATTCGCACGCTGCTTCATCTTCGTAAGATGATATTCAACCACATCACCAGGCCCAACTGGCTTTCTGAATTTTGCATTATCAATCGTCATAAAATAAACGATCTTAGGGGCTTTATCGCCTTTTGAAGCGACACAAAGGGCCCCCGCCGTTTGCGCCATTCCTTCAATCAACATAACGCCAGGCATCACGGGACGTCCCGGAAAATGACCATTGAATTGCGGTTCATTGAAGGTGACGTTTTTTATGCCGATACATGACTCATCACCATTCATCTCGATAATTTTATCGACAAGAAGGAACGGATAACGATGCGGCAATAATTCAAGAATGCGTAAGATATCCGCAGTTCCCAATTCCTTTTTTGCTACATCCGTCATTTTGACTGCTCCTTAATTCTTTTTTCTATGACTCACTCAGCATCAGTTGGATCGGACCTTTGTCCACCGCGTGTCTGACGAGCAAGTCGTGCCATGGCTGCAACTTCACGAAACCATGTTTTGATCGGACGCGCCGGATAGCCGCCCACTTTCGAACCGGCTTCAAGATCGGAGATGACCGCGCTACCCCCCGCAATTTGCGTTCCCGACCCATCTTCGCATGACCGGTAATTCCGACCTGACCACCCATGACAACGAAATCACCGATGTCACTACTCCCTGCAATGCCCACTTGTCCGGCGATCAAGCAATGCCGCCCCATCACAACATTATGAGCGATGTGAACCATGTTATCGAGTTTTGAGCCTTCACCAATAATCGTATCCCGAACGCCGCCACGATCAATCGTGACATTCGCACCAAGCTCAACGCGATCCTGTATGATCACGCGACCAATCTGCGGTACTTTTGTGTGGCCCTGACGTCCAATCGCGAATCCAAAACCATCCTGACCGATCGATGAACCGGAATGAATGATCACATCATTACCAATCAACGCAGAGAGAATTGTAACATTAGAGCCAATATGGCAATTGCGGCCGATGCGAACATGAGGGCCAATCACCGAATTCGCAGCAATTGTTGTCCCGCTTCCCACTTCAGCACCCGGTCCGATTACAACACCCGGATCAAGCGCGACATTGGGTTCGAGGCGTGCTTCCGCATGAACAGACGCACCAGCTGAAATGCCACTTTGACCAAAGATCAAACCGGGTTGCGCCGCTGTGGGATAGAGTGCCGTCGCAACCATCGCGAAAGCGGCGTGGGGATGCGGAACAATCAGTGCGATCGTTGCGGCAGGAACATAGGAAGCGAAGGGTGCTGCAACTAAAGCAACACCAGCTCTGGTTTTTAAAAGCGCATCTTTATAGAGCGTGTTTTCAAGAAAAGTGACATCATCGGGACCCGCGCGATCTAGGGCTGCAACACCCGTCATTACACGCGTTCGATCCGCCCCTGCCCCAAGATCCAAAGAAAGAAGCGCCGCGATATCCGCGACGCTTTTTGGAGATGAACGAAAAAACTCTGCCACGTCAGACCCTATTCAGCCCGGCACGAACGGTTGCCCGCTCGGTCACGCGACCTTAGAACACCGACCCCGCTGTAAAGCGGAAATTCTGCACCTGATCATAATCGTTCTTTGTAACGGGAACCGCAAAATCAAGTCGGATTGGACCAATAGGCGATGACCACAAGAGCCCCGTACCAACTGATGTACGCACGGATTGGTCATTGCCAACAATGGTAAGGCTCGCAGGAGATGAATACCCGAACACCGAACCAGCATCCGCGTAGAATGCACCCTTAATTCCGGCTTCACGTGGCAACCCAAAAAGTGGGAATGTCACTTCAGCAGACGTCCCCCAATAGGTCGTGCCACCAAGACCGTTGCGACCAGCGTCACCTTTGCCTCCGTCACGCGGACCGATACCGGACAGTGAAAAGCCGCGAACCAGATCAGGACCAAGGAAGAAATTATCGATCACGCGCAAATCACTACCATAGATATAACCAGCCTGACCGCGGATCATCCCGACAAATGTATCATTCAATTCGCGATAGAATTTCACATCCGTCGTCGTCTTGAGATAACGCGAGTCTCCACCCAACCCAGCAACATCTTGCTTCAAGTTTGAGAGAGCGCCATTACGGGGATTAATCGTATTGTCGAGCGTATTATACTCCAGAGTGTAACCAACAGCAGATGTCAGATTCTGGCCTTCCGAAGCCGAAATCGCCGATGACACATTCGTCGAGTCAGTCACTTTGATATTGTTGTTAAAGAGCGAATAGCGGCCAACAACCGTAAACTCTTCCGTCAAAGGCAGACCCAATCGAAGCGTCGCGCCGGTTTTCATGTTCGAATAATAAGCAAAGCGGCTGTTATCGCTTTCCTTCGAATAGAGATCGAACCCACCCTGCAAGCGGCGCTCA
Source organism: Alphaproteobacteria bacterium (assembly GCA_009920595.1). GTDB lineage: Bacteria > Pseudomonadota > Alphaproteobacteria > Rhizobiales > Beijerinckiaceae > CAIUPE01. Next base: position 9,137 of record RFZR01000029.1, read on the forward strand.
AGGAAATAGGGCTCGGTAAAATTCAACTCGACACCCTTGCTCCACTGACCCGTCGATCCACGAAGGCGCGCATATTGACCACGACCTTGAAGGTTGGACTCTTGAATACCAACTTCGGCCAAAACGCCTTCTGTAGTCGAATATCCACCACCCACGGAGAATTGCCCCGTTGATTGATCCTCAACATCGACATTGATGATCACACGGTCCGGCGTTGAACCCGGTTCATTTGAAATGCGCACCGATTTGAAGAAGCCAAGATTTTTCAATCGACGCTCGGTGCGATCAATAATCACCTTGTTATAGGCATCACCTTCACCGATATCGAACTCACGGCGAATGACATAATCGCGGGTACGTGTATTACCGCGAACATTGATGCGCTCGATATAAACGCGCGGCCCTTCTTCAACAACGAAGGATAAGGCAATTGTTGCACTCGCTGCATCGCGATCACCCCGCGGACGCACTTGCGAGAATGCGTAACCACGCGAAGCGATTTCAGTTGTAATTCCGAGAATCGATTTTTCGACAAGATCGGCATTGTAAACATCGCCCTTGTTCAACTGAACGCGGGCACGCAACGTCGCAGAATCAATTTGAGCAATTTTCGATTCAACTGATATCTCGCCGACTTTGTATTGCTTGCCTTCGTCGATCGAGATCACGACACGATAGCCGCCCGCCGCTTGATCAAAATCGACTTTTGTGTCGAGCACGCGCATATCAGCGTAACCGTGACGAAGATAAAAGCGACGGATTAACTCTGCGTCTGCAGCCAGCCGATCTGGATCATATACGTCTGTCGTCTTGATCCAAGACAGGAAATTGCTTTGCGTGGTCTGCATTTCATCACGCAACCGCCCCGCAGAAAACGCATTGTTTCCCACGAAATCAATGGTCTTCACGCCCGTCTTCGATCCTTCATCAACTTTGAAAACGACATCAATCTTGCCATTCTCAAGCGGAACGATGCGAGGCGTAATATCTACATTCGAGCGACCGACGCGTGCATAGATTTCCTTGATACGCGCAACGTCCGCGTCAAGCGCCGCCTGGCTAAAGGCGCTACGCGGCTTCAACTGCAATTCACCTTCGAACATCTCGCTCTTCAACCGCTTCGTGCCTTCAAAGGCGACGCGATTGATGATGTTGTTTTCTTTGACTGTAACAATGATCTGATCGCCTTTTTTGACGATATCGACGCTTTGAAACAGCCCCGTAGCCAATAGGTCTTTCTTGGCAGCATCGAGCGGCTGACCGGACACATAGGACTGGATTGTCGTCTTATCAACGCGCACATTGCCTTCAACGACAATTGTTTCTGCGTGAGCTACGGTAAGTCCGGCGAGCGAAAGGAAGCCCACGAGCGCCGCATGGCGACCAAGCATACGAAGCGTAGAAAACATCGCGTAAATCAGTCTCATTCCGGTCCAATCCCAGTCAAAAAAGACCAATATCATGCCGAGGCATGATGCTGATCCGTCTTCTTCCTTTTAGACGGTTTGCTCGCAACTGCAAACAGACCGCCCGAATTTTTACCCCCAACATCCGCCTAATTTTCCCGATAGGCTTAGTCAAAGGTTAACGTTATCAATGGACTAACGTCCCGAGATCCAAAAACAACGTAAACAAAGTCAACGCGACAATGAAGGCCAGGCCGATCCGGAACGCCGTTTCAACGGTTTTGGCTTCCAATGGACGCCCGCGCAACGCCTCTATCACATAGAGAACCAAGTGCCCGCCATCGAGCAGCGGGATGGGCAAAAGATTAAGAAAGCCGATTGATGCGGAAATCAAGCCAGCCATACCAATCAGCGCCATAAATCCAAGCTTTGCAGCCTCGCCCGACATTCGCGCAATGCCGACCGGGCCCGATAATTGATCCGGTGGCGCGCGCCCGATCACTATGTTTTTAAGATAGGTTAGGCTTCCGGATACGACATTGACGGTCTCGACCATCCCAAATTGGACGGCGCCAGCCAACGTCTCTTCTTTGAAAATCAGCGTTGTTTCGTCTCTTGTAGCCGAAAGCCCAAGGACCCCCACCCGCTTTTTCCCCACAAAGGAGTCGCGCTCTTGCAAACGGGGAACAGCCTTGAGTTCCATTTTTGATCCGGACCGATCAATGACGATATTCAGGATCTCGCCCGGTCGGATCGAAACAATCCTCTGCAAATCAGTGAAACTTTCAATCGTTTCGCCATCAACGGAGAGAACGAGGTCGCCGCTTTGAAAGCCAGCCTCCTCCGCGGCGCTTCCCGGGGCTACGGACGCGATTTTGGGAAGAAGAATGTAGCGTCCCGAGAGATAGGCACTTCCGGCGAATATGACGACCGCCAAAAGGAGACTGGCCACCGGTCCGGCCAGCACAATCAAAAACCGTTTCCACACGGGTTGAGCCGGGAAACTCAGCACCCTATCGGAGACTGGCATGGCGGCAACAGTTTCGAGATCGGGAGCGCTTGCCGCATTCGCATCACCCAAAAATCGAACATAGCCGCCAAGCGGAAGAAGTGCGATCCGCCACCGCGTTCCACTCCGATCGGTCCATCCCAAGATTTCGGGGCCAAATCCTATCGAAAAGGCTTCGACTTTCACCCCGCACCAACGGCCAACGAGAAAATGCCCAAGCTCGTGAAAAAAGACAACAAGCGTCAAAACAAACAAGAAGGGAATGATATAG
>RFZR01000281.1 GCA_009920595.1 Alphaproteobacteria bacterium
GCCTCAAAAGCGCGTTCTCTCTCATCAAATACGCTCATTTACGCCTCACAAAAATTGGTTTCTCACGCAACGGGGGCAAGAAACACGGCTAACCCCGAGGATCACGCTAGATGAAAAGGATCAGCTTCGCTTTGGCCTAGATCATGAACAGTGACCGGGCGCAGCCCCTCCGCCATTGCTTTATCGAGAGGTTTTCCCCTATAGAGGGGCATCATTCTCCAAAACCTCTCAAACCCCGGTTATTCATGATGAACCGCCGCCGTCGCATTTACGAAGGCAAGGCGAAGATCCTTTATGAGGGTCCCGAGCCTGGCACCTTGGTCCAACATTTCAAGGATGACGCCACTGCGTTCAACGCCAAGAAGCACGCCGTGCTCGATGGCAAAGGCGTTTTGAACAATCGCATTTCGGAATTCATTTTCCAGCATTTGAATGCGATTGGTGTGCCCACGCATTTCATTCGTCGTTTGAATATGCGCGAGCAATTGATCCGCGAAGTGGAAATCATTCCGCTTGAAGTGGTGGTGCGCAACATCGCCGCCGGTTCACTCGCGACGCGCCTTGGCCTTGAAGAAGGCACGCCGCTGCCGCGCTCAATCATTGAGTTCTATTACAAAAAAGACGAGCTCAATGATCCGATGGTGTCGGAAGAGCACATCACCGCTTTCGGTTGGGCGACACCGCAAGAGCTTGATGACATCATGGCGCTCGCTTTGCGTGTGAATGATTTTCTCTCGGGTCTCTTTTTGGGCGCCGGCATCCGCCTCGTCGATTTCAAAATCGAATGCGGACGACTTTGGGAAGGCGACATGATGCGGATCGTGTTGGCCGATGAAATTTCGCCCGACTCGGCGCGGCTCTGGGATGTCAAATCAAATGACAAGCTCGACAAAGACCGTTTCCGCCGCGATATGGGCGGTCTCGTCGAAGCCTATGCGGAAGTCGCCCGACGCCTCGGCATCATGGCAGAAAGCGAACCTGTAACAAGCGGCGGACCAAAGCTCGTTCAGTGAGCGTGCGCCTTCTGAACCGCGCGTCTTGAAACTTGAAATAAAAGAAACCCGCCGAAAGGCGGGTTTTTTTGTTGGATTCGTCGTTTTATTACGTTATACATGTTCAATATATTGGACATGTCGATAGAGTTAAGCCCATGCCGGACGTCATTAATTTTACCGAAGCACGCAATAATCTCAAAAGTGTCCTCGATAAGGTCGTGGACGATGCCAATGTCACAATCATCGCCCGGCGTGACGCGCCTGATGCGGTGGTCATGTCGCTTGACACTTATAACAGCATCATGGAGACGGCCTATCTCCTTAAATCTCCCGCCAACGCGCAACGCCTCACGCACTCGATTGAGCAACATCGAGCAGGCGACTTGATTGAGCAGACCTTGATCGATGACTAGGCGTCTCACTTTCACGCCCGATGCGTGGGAGGATTATCTTTATTGGCAAGGCCAAGACAAAAAGACGTTGAAGCGGATCAATCAACTTCTACGCGAAATTATGCGCGAGCCTTTTGAAGGCATAGGCAAGCCCGAACCCCTGCGCGAAAATCTCTCAGGTTATTGGTCGCGCCGCATCGATGACACACATCGTCTTATCTATGCGGTTGAACAAATGATGATTGTGATCGTCGCTTGTCGATATCACTATTAACGGATGTTCTTAAACCCGCCGCTCCACCATCATCTTCTTGATTTCCGCGATGGCCTTTGCGGGATTCAAACCCTTCGGACATGTATTCGCGCAATTCATGATCGTGTGACAACGATAAAGGCGGAACGGATCTTCCAGATGATCGAGACGTTCGCCCGTCGCTTCATCACGTGAATCGATCAACCAACGATAGGCCTGCAACAAAGCCGCAGGGCCGAGATAGCGATCACCATTCCACCAATAGCTCGGGCATGAGGTCGAGCAGCTTGCGCAGAGAATGCATTCATAAAGACCATCGAGCTTTTCACGGTCTTCGCGCGATTGCTTCCATTCCTTTTCAGGCGCAGGCGTTGAGGTGTGAAGCCACGGCTCAATCGAGGCGTGTTGCGCATAGAAATTGGTGAGATCCGGCACGAGATCTTTCACAACCGGCATATGCGGCAAAGGATAAATGCGGATCGGATGCGCGACTTCATCCATACCCTTGGTGCAGGCAAGCGTGTTCAACCCGTCGATATTCATCGCGCATGAACCGCAGATCCCTTCACGGCATGAACGGCGAAATGTCAGCGTCGGATCAATCTTCGATTTGATCCAGATGATGCCGTCGAGCACCATCGGCCCGCAATCATCGCGGTCAACATAATAAGTATCGACGCGCGGATTGTTCTCGCCATCCGGATCGTAACGATAGATGCGGAACTCGGTGAGATGTTTCGCGCCTTGTGGCTTCGGCCAGATCTTGCCTTCCACCACACGTGAATTTTTCGGAAGCGTTAATTCAACCATGGTTCACTCTCCCGACCGCTCTCAATACACACGCGCTTTCGGCGCGATATATTCGATG
>RFZR01000282.1 GCA_009920595.1 Alphaproteobacteria bacterium
AGCGCGCAGGCCGAAGGGCAATCATGCGGACAGACGGAATGTTTGCGCGGGATCGTCGTGACATCATTCATGGCGCGAGATTAAGGCGAAGCGGGAGTCGTGGCAAATGACAAAAGAAAAACGGCGGCCCCAAAGACCGCCGTTTAAACTTAGAATTGTGAGGCTGGTTAGCCGACGATTTCATTGCCTGCAAAGAATTGGGCGATTTCGATCTTAGCGGTTTCTGGAGCGTCTGAGCCATGCACCGTGTTTTCACCAACCGACTTGGCAAAGAGCTTGCGGATTGTGCCGTCGGCGGCGTTGGCTGGGTTGGTCGCGCCCATGACTTCGCGGTACTTCGCGATCGCGCCTTCGCCTTCGAGCACCTGAACGACAACCGGACCCGAGGTCATGAAATCGACGAGTTCGCCGAAGAAGGGGCGCTCTTTATGGACGGCGTAGAAAGTGCCGGCCTGATCACGCGTCATATGGATGCGCTTTTGCGCAACAATCCGTAGGCCTGCCTTCTCGATCACGGCATTCACCGCGCCGGTGAGGTTACGGGCTGTGCAATCGGGCTTCAAAATCGAAAAAGTGCGCTCAAGCGCCATGGTCATCTTCCCTATCCTAGAAATGAGGTGCGCGCTCTATAGCCGTGCGGGGCTTTCGGGTCAAAGGGGCGCGAGGCTCGCCGCCACTTTTGCCAGCGCTTCCGGGTAGAGACGGTTCTCGGCAATGAGCACGCGGGCGCTCAGCGTCTCTTCTGTATCACCGTCGAGCACAGGGACGATCGCTTGCGCGATGACGGGGCCGGCATCGAGTTCCGGCACCACGAAATGAACCGTGCAGCCATGATCTTTCACCCCATCAGCAAGCGCTCTTTTATGTGTGTCGAGCCCGCGATAAGCGGGAAGCAAAGATGGGTGGATATTCAGAATGCGGCCTTCAAAATGCGAAATGAATGAAGCCGATAGCACGCGCATGAACCCGGCCAGACAAACCAGTTCAATTCTGGATTCACTTAATGCTTTAAGTATTTGCTCTTCAAACACTGTTTTTGTTGAATAATATTTGTTTGATATTGCGAGTGTTTTGATCCCCGCCGCCTCGGCGATTTCCAAGCCTTTCGCGCTGGCAATATTCGAGATCACGACGGCAATTTCCGCCGGATATGAAGGGTCACGTGCGGCTTCAATGAGAGCCGCCATATTGGTGCCGCGGCCTGAAATCAGAATGGCCGTACGCCGCCGCGCCATGATCAGAAAGCGGCTTTGCCGCGATAGCGGACGCGCGGGCCGTTGCCATCATCCGGAATGAGACGTCCGAACACGACAGGGTCTTCACCTTGATCCCGAAGCGCTTTTGAAACAGCGGCCTGATCTTTCTCGGCGCAAACGACAATCATGCCGATCCCGCAATTGAAAGTCCGGAGCATTTCTTCATCCGCCACGCCGCCCGTGCGGGCGAGCCACTGAAACACGGGCAGAACGGGAAGGGCGTCAAGATCAAGTTCTGCGCCCACCTGATCGGGCAAAACGCGCGGGATATTGTCGGGAAATCCGCCGCCTGTGATATGCGCCAGAGCCTTGATGCCGGACGTGGCTTTGAGCGCCGCCAGAAGCGGCTTCACATAGAGGCGTGTCGGCTCCAAAAGGGCCGCGCCGAGGGTTTTGCCAGACGCGAACGGCGCGAGTGCCTCATAAGTCAGACCCGATGCCTCGACGATCCGGCGGACAAGCGAAAACCCGTTCGAATGTACGCCCGACGACCGCAACCCGAGAATGACATCTCCGGGACCGATATTGTTTTGGGGAAGAAGGTGGCCACGTTCGGCGGCACCCACAGCAAAGCCCGCGAGATCATAATCGCCTTTCGCGTAGAGGCCCGGCATTTCTGCCGTCTCTCCACCAATCAAAGCGCAGCCGGACTCAACACAACCGCGCGCGATGCCTTTGACAATGGCCGCTCCGGCTTTTGGATCGAGTTTTCCTGTTGCGTAGTAATCGAGAAAGAAGAGCGGTTCCGCGCCTTGAACGATAAGATCATTCACGCACATCGCGACAAGATCGATGCCGATTGTGTCATGTAAACCCGTATCAATCGCGATTTTGACTTTCGTGCCGACGCCATCATTCGCGGCAACCAGAATGGGGTCTTTGAAGCCTGCGGCTTTAAGATCAAACAATCCCCCAAAACCGCCGATCTCGGCATCCGCCCCCGGACGACGGGTTGCGCGGACATGCGGTTTAATGTCCTCGACCATGGCATTACCGGCATCGATATCGACACCGGATTGGGCGTAAGTCAGGCCCCTTGAGGAGGAATTTGCCATGAAGCGCAGCTTTCCTTGGTGGCTCGCTGTGGGTTACGCCGGTCACGTGAGGCTTGCAAGCCGGATGCGCGATTACCACATCGCATTCACATCGAAATCCGTGCATAGGTGAGAGAATGTTACCCAATCTGATCTCGATCCTGCGCCTTTTTCTCGTCCCGCTCATCGTCGCCCTTATTCT
>RFZR01000283.1 GCA_009920595.1 Alphaproteobacteria bacterium
CATCATAACGGACTTCGACATAACCAGAGGTCGGAAAATCCTTGCGCAAAGGATGACCCTGGAAACCGTAATCCGTGAGCATGCGTCGAAGATCGGGATGGCCGTCAAAGATCACGCCATACATGTCATACACTTCACGCTCATACCAATCAGCTGCCGGAAAAACAGAAATCGCTGAGGGAACCGGATGAGTTTCATTCGCTTCGAAAATCACGCGCACGCGTGTGTTGTGCTTTGGCGACAAAAGATGCCAGACAATATCAAAGCGTTTCTCGCGCGCCGGATAATCAGCCGCCGTCAAATCGGTAAAGTTTTTAAACAGGAAACGCGGATCGTCACGCAAGGTTGTGAGCACACGTATCGTATTTGAAGTCTCAGCGCGCAGCGTCAATTCGCCAAAGGCGACATCAGCTGAATGAACAGCTGACCCAAGCGTGGCTTTAATCGCTTCGCCGAGAGCCGTCAGTGTTTCAACATCCTTTTGCATCGGATCCTGTGTCTCTCTCTTACTCAGCGTTCAATCGTACCCGTACGGCGGATTTTCTTCTGCAGAAGAAGAACACCGTAAAGCAGCGCCTCAGCAGTCGGCGGGCATCCCGGAACATAAATATCCACCGGCACTACACGATCGCAACCACGTACAACCGAATAGGAATAATGATAATAGCCACCACCATTGGCGCAGGAACCCATCGAAATCACGTAACGGGGTTCCGGCATTTGGTCATAGACCTTGCGAAGCGCCGGCGCCATTTTGTTGGTCAGCGTGCCCGCAACGATCATGACATCGGATTGACGCGGGCTGGCGCGCGGCGCGAAACCGAAGCGCTCAACATCATAACGCGGCATTGAAAGCTGCATCATTTCGACGGCACAACAGGCAAGACCGAAGGTCATCCACATCAACGAACCAGTGCGCGCCCAATGAATAAGCTCGTCGGTCGAGGTGACAAGAAAACCCTTATCGCCCAGTTCGGCGTTCACTTCGGTAAAAAATTTATCATTCGCACCAATCGGCTTGCCGGTCGATGGATCAAGAATGCCGCGCGGTGCGGGTGCGATTTCAGGCATCAATCCCATTCGAGTGCACCCTTCTTCCATTCATAGATAAAACCGATAGTGAGCACGGCGAGGAACAGCATCATCGACCAGAAGCCGAAAAGGCCCACTTCTTTGAAAGCCACAGCCCACGGAAATAGAAACGCGACTTCAAGATCGAAAATAATGAACAAAATCGAGACAAGATAAAAGCGCACATCGAATTTCATGCGTGCGTCATCGAAAGCATCAAAGCCGCATTCATAAGCCGAAAGCTTTTCGGGATCAGGATTTTTATAAGCAACAATGAAAGGGGCCACCAAAAGCCCAAGGCCGATCACAAGGCTCAAGCCGATAAACACGACAAGCGGAAGGTAATCGACAAGAAGATGGTCGAGGGTGTGTCCCATCAGGTAGCTCTCCTTAGCGGGCCGATCGCCGACCCCCAAACAGGACCGGAACCGACCCGATAGCCGACTGCCGGTTGCACGACCGCCGACCCTTCTACGCCAGGTTTCGTCTCCGAGTCCCAGCTTTTTGCGGTGCAACGGATAGCCCAGCCCCTTGCGTCGCGCAAGGTGACAGAAGGCCCCATAAACGCCGCCTTTTGTCGGAGAGCGCCGAAGCCGCCCGCCTCCGCCAAGATCCGCCGAGGCAACCGACCATGAGCCCCCACAAGCCATATCGAGACTGCGCTTGTGGTTTTTCCGAAAACCGGCAATAGATCCGGCAATTCTTAAAGAAACGGGAGATTTCCATGGCCAATTCTATCGATCTTGCAGGACAATTTGCAGTCGTCACCGGCGGCGCTCAGGGAATTGGCTTTGCTGTTGCCGATCGCTTGACCCGATCAGGCGCCAAAGTCGCGCTATGGGATCGCGATGAAGCCTTGGCGCGCGAATCATCAAGCCGCCTCCCCGGCTCCATCGTCGTTAAAGTTGAGCAATCAGACGCGAAGTCCGTACAAGCAGCAGCCGACGCCACTTTGAAGGCCTTTGGCCGGATTGATGTGCTCGTGAATAATGCTGGGATCGCCGGACCCAATATGCCGCTCGCCGACTATCCGCTCGATGCGTGGCACGACATCATCAATATCAATCTCAATGGCGTTTTCTATTGCTGCAAATCCGTCGTCCCCGCGATGAAGGCACAAGGCTATGGCCGCATCGTCAATATCGCCTCGATTGCCGGTAAAGAAGGCAACCCGAACGCCTCCGCCTATTCGGCATCTAAGGCCGGTGTAATCGCCATTACGAAATCGCTTGGCAAGGAATTGGCCGGGCAGGACATCGCGGTCAATTGCGTAACCCCCGCCGCCGCAAAGACCGCCATTTTCGATCAGATGAAGCAAGAGCATATCGATTATATGCTTTCGCGTATTCCACGCGGCCGCTTCTTACAGGTTGACGAAGCCGCCAATAT
>RFZR01000284.1 GCA_009920595.1 Alphaproteobacteria bacterium
AAAGGCTTTGGTGATTTCGAAGCCTGGCGCGATGTTATTTTTGAAGAGGAAGAACGCGAGCGGCACAAGCTTGATCGCCAGATTGTGCGTGAAGAACATTGGGTTCGTTATGGTGTAACCGCGAGGCGCAAACGCAATGTGCGTCGTATGGCCGAGCTGGCAACGCTCAGGCAAAAGCGAAAGGACGCGCGCGGGCCGCAAGGCGGCGTGAAATTGGATTTAACGGAAGCGGAAACATCCGGAACGCTTGTGATTGAAGCGGAAAAAATTTCATTAAGCTTTGGGGATAAAAAAATCGTCAAAGATTTTTCGACGCGAATATTACGCGGCGATCGTATCGGTCTTGTCGGTGCAAATGGTGCGGGCAAAACGACATTGCTTAATCTTTTGACAGGCAAACTCGTGCCCGACGAAGGCCGCGTGAAGCTTGGCACCCATCTCGCGATGACGACACTTGAACAAAAGCGCGATAGCCTTGATCCGACACAATCGCTCGCGGATACGCTTGCGGGCGGTGCGGGTGATCGGATCGTTGTGAATGGCGAAAATCGCCATGTCGTTTCCTACATGAAAGATTTTCTCTTCTCACCCGAACAAGCCCGCACGCCGGTCGGCACTTTGTCAGGCGGCGAACGCGCGCGGCTTTTGTTGGCACTAGCACTTGCAAATCCCTCAAATCTCCTCGTGCTTGATGAACCCACCAATGACCTTGATCTTGAAACGCTTGATCTCTTGGAAGAAATGCTCGGTGATTATCAAGGCACTTTGATTGTTGTGAGTCATGATCGCGATTTTCTTGATCGCGTCGCAACGGCCGTCATTATTGCGGAAGGAAATGGAAATTGGGTTGAATATGCCGGTGGTTATTCCGATATGGTGACCCAACGCGCATAACAGCACAAAAGCCGCGCGAGATAAATAAAGAGCGTGATGAGACCAATTCGACCGCTAAACGGAAATTGTCTTTCAACGAAAAACGCTTGCTTGAAACTTTACCCGAACGCATCGATGCGCTTGGGCGTGATATTGAAAAACTAAAGGCGCTTCTTGCCGATCCCGAACTTTATACGCGCGACCGCGCGCGCTTTGACAAAGCGAGCGAACTTTTAACCCGCGCGGAAGACGAGCGGCAGAAAAGCGAAACGCAATGGCTTGAACTTGAGATGCTGCGCGAAGAACTTGAGGGTTAATAGATTTCGCTTGGCCACTTTAGCGCGCTAAACGCGTTTCAACTAAATCGGCCCAGCAATAGCATTTTGCGATTAAGCGGACACCGGTTAATCGCTAAAAATGCGTCAATTCAAAACTAGCGCGCTAAACGCGTTTCAACCAAATCGGCCCAATAAGATACGCCATGCGGAATGGCGGCATCATTGAAGTCATAATCAGGATGATGAAGTCCGGCTGACGCACCATTACCGATGAAGATAAAACATCCCGGGCGCTCATCAAGCATATAGGAAAAATCTTCAGCGCCCATCATCGGCGCAATTGTTTGATTGACGCGCTCGTCCCCCGCCGTGCGACGCGCGGATTGAAGCGCATAAGTCGTTTCGCGCTCATGGTTGCGCGTGACGGGATAGCCGCGCACATAATCAAGATGAATCGAAGCGCCATGAAGCGCTGCAAATGATGAAATCATTTCGCGCATGCGTTGTTCAACGTGATCCTGAATCGAAGGGTTAAAGGTTCTCACCGTTCCGCGCAAAGAAGCCTTTTGCGGCAATACATTAAACGCATCACCGGCATGGAATGTTGTGACCGATAACACCGCGCTTTCGAGTGGATCCACATTTCGTGACACGATGCTTTGTAACATTGTCACCAGTTGCGAACCGATCAGCACCGTATCAATCGCCAGATGCGGCATCGCCGCGTGAGCACCGCGTCCTTCAATTCGAATTTCAAATTTATCCGCCGCCGCCATGATAGGGCCGGGCCGCGTGCCAAATTGTCCAATCGGCATGCCTGGCAAATTATGCATGCCATAGACTTCGTTAATTCCGAAGCGCGTCATCAACCCATCATCGACCATGGCTTTACCACCGCCGCCACCTTCTTCAGCGGGTTGAAAAATGACCGCCACTTTGCCAGCAAAATTTCTTGTCTCGGCAAGATATTTTGCCGCGCCGAGCAACATCGCTGTGTGACCATCATGACCGCACGCATGCATTTTTCCGGGAGTAAGAGACGCATGCGGTTTGCCGCTCGTTTCATGAATCGGCAGCGCATCCATATCAGCGCGCAAACCGATCACGCGATCCCCTGAAGCGCGACCCGTTATGATCCCCACAACGCCGGTCTTCCCGATACCCGTGATGATTTCATCGCAGCCGAACGCTTTGAGTTTTTCCGCGACTATGCCCGCCGTGCGATGCACATCGTAATCAAGCTCAGGATGGCGATGCAGATCATGTCGCCACAAAGCGATTTCATCCGCTAATTCAGCGA
>RFZR01000285.1 GCA_009920595.1 Alphaproteobacteria bacterium
TCGCGTGCGCTGGGAACATATCCAACGCGTCTATGAGCAATGCGGTCGCAATGTTTCGGAAACGGCACGTCGCCTCTCGATGCATCGACGCACGTTGCAACGCATTCTTGCGAAACGCGCGCCGCGCTAACACCGCGCGCGTTTTATGCCGTCAGTCCCGCAGGCTCGGGCAAACCGAGACTGCGGCAACAAGCGGTCAGCGTATTCGCTAACAGACATGCAATCGTCATGGGCCCGACCCCGCCTGGCACCGGCGTAATCGCGCCGGCAACTTTTGCAGCACTTTCAAAATGAACATCACCAACCAATTTGGCTTTGCCGTCGCGTTCAATGCGATTGATGCCGACATCGATGACAGTGGCGCCGGGCTTGACCCAATCACCCGGGATCATTTCCGGACGGCCAACAGCGGCGACGAGAATATCTGCGCGACGACACACGCTTTGAAGATCACGAGTGCGGCTATGCGCGATGGTGACGGTGCAACTGTCATTCAACAAAAGTTGCGCCATAGGTTTGCCGACAATATTCGAACGACCCACAATCACTGCATCAAGCCCAGCAAGCGATCCGTGATGATCGCGGAGCATCATCAAACAGCCGAGCGGCGTGCAAGGCACCATGCTCTTCTGCCCCGTGCCCAAAAGACCGACATTCGAAATATGAAAGCCGTCAACATCTTTGGCGGGATCAATCGAATTGATCACGAGATCGGAATTCAAATGTTTCGGCAAAGGCAATTGAACAAGAATGCCATGCACTTTCGGATCGGCATTGAGTTTGGCGATCAAGGCCAATAGATCCGCTTCGGAGGTTGAGGCATCAAGCTTGTGCTCGAACGACGCCATGCCGACTTCAACCGTTTGTTGCCCCTTGTTGCGGACATAGACCTGACTGGCCGGATCTTCGCCGACAAGGACCACGGCGAGGCCCGGCGTTACGCCTTTGGTCTTCAACGCGGCGACATGCTCCGCGACCGACGCCCGCACTTTGGCCGCGAAGGCTTTCCCATCAATGATCTTGGCCGTCATAATCACGGTCTCCTGATTATTGTTCCCATCTTTTTTCTTATCTTTCGCAAAGCTGAGAATGGGGTTCTAGCCTTTGCGCGACCCTTGCCGTGGTTTTTACGCCGCCTCGCCCCCGAATGCGCGCCCCGAGATTGCCGAAACGGGCCGGATCAGCTAGGAACAAAGAGGTTACAAGCACCCGTAGCTCAGCTGGATAGAGTGCTGCCCTCCGAAGGCAGAGGTCACACGTTCGAATCGTGTCGGGTGCGCCATTTACGAACAAAACCGCGAACATTTTCTGATGCGGTCTGTTTGCCTGCGATTGCTGCGGCAAGGACTGATTTGTCGCCAATAATCCGGATGGCGTGATCGTCGACTTCGATGGTCGAAATGACAGCACGCAGATAGGCCTTGCGGGCTTGGATATCGCCATTCTCGAGCTTGTCCTGCATAAGGCGGGCGAAAGCTTCGATCTTCTCGGGCGTGACCGATGCTGTCGATTTTGATTGCTCTGCGATCCGCTCGATTGATGCTTTGATGATTTCACGTTCGTGCTTGAGCGTTTTGATGCGCTCGCCGATATCGCCATCAAGTTCAATGACCCCATCTTCGATGGCGCGGTAAAGGCGCTTCAGCTTGTCGTCTTTTTCTTTTAGCTCTTTTTCGAGCGCTGCCTTCCGGTCCTGCACGGATTTGTCTTTTCCGGACTGACGCTCGACGAGGGCAGAAAGGATCACTTCGATCCGCGCGGGTGAGAGAAGCTGATCTTTGACATTATCGATGATCAGCGTGTCGAGCTTCTCCATCGGGACATGGCGGCCCTTGCAGACGGCTTTGCCCTTCTGATGACATCCTGCGCAGGTGTAATATTTGTAGGACCTGTGATCCCGCTTGGTGCCGGTGCGCGTCATGCCAGAGCCGCAGGATGCACAGACAGCGAGACCTGTGAGCAAGACCGGACCGTTGACGATCCGTGGAGCCGTCACTTTCGGATGATTGCTTGTGAGTTTGGCTTGCGCCTTCTCGAAAAGTTCAACCGGAATGATCGGTGGAACATCAACTTCAATGACGGTCGATGGATCATGAAGGTCCCCTGTCCGCGAGTTACGTTTGCCATAAGGCCATTTACCGGTCGCGTAACACGCGTTCTTCAAAATGCCGTGGACTGGACCGATGCCGAATGTTGCCCCTTTGCGCGTTCTGTAGCCATGGCTGTTCAACCACTTTGTGGTTTCTTTGATCCCGAGCGCACCCGTGTGATCAGGACCATCGGTGTAGAGTTCAAAGATCAGACGCACGAGTTCGGCCTCGACGGGATCAATGTCGAGTTTCTTCTTGATCTTAGAGCCGCGCTTTTCGGCCTCAACGATCTTGTAGCCTAAGGGTGGCGTCGCGCCGTTCCAAAATCCTTGCTTGGCAGA
>RFZR01000286.1 GCA_009920595.1 Alphaproteobacteria bacterium
CGTCAAAGTGAAATCCGGCGCCATCAATTCAAACACGACTGGACGATATTTTAATTTTGCACGCAAGCGCCCCATGGCGGTTGCCAAGATGCGGCGATGATCATGGCGCATCGGCAAACCGAAACGGCGCGCCATTGTCTCATCAAGGCTGCCGGGTCTTCCATCGCGAATGGCCTCAAAAACAAGACCCGCTTCATAAAGAAGCTCGTAGCGATCAAGAACTTTCTCTTCATCCCAAGGCGAAGGATCAATGCCGAAAGCAAGTCTAAATCTTTCAAAGCGTGACAAAGCGCGTTGATGCGAGTCCAATCGTTCGGCTTTGTGATCGGAAGCCCAAGCGGATAAACGCGGCACAATTTCACGATCAAGAATAGCAGGGCGCCCGTCGCGCCAATCTTCCCAAGGAAAATAAGAATACCACGAACGAAAGGCTGCTGGATCTGCGCCATCGTCTCCATGCGTCGCGATGCGTGTGAGCGCGAGGTAGCCGATCGAGACCACATGTGGCGCGCGATCATCAGGCCGTGTGTGGCGACCACGATCCGCAAAAGTATAAAGCTGCTCGACATAGCCGAGCGAAAGACCTGTTTGTGCGGTTACGAAATCGCGCAAGGCAATCTCAAGCGTGCGATGCGCAAGCGGATCGAAATTGCCATAAGGTAACCCATCGCCATCTGAATCCGAACGCGCCACGAGAATCTGCGGTTGTCCGCGCGTGACGGCAACCACTGCAGCGGCGAGGCCGATTTCAATAGGCGTTTCTGTGAGGCGATCCGTCACAATCTTTTACTCATAATTTAACTCAAAAGGCGTGCCTTCAAAAGCATCAGCGCCTCGACCGATTGCGGCAATCGATTTGATCATGCGTCCATCGCGATTGAGAAGCTTATCTGCGAGCGCAATGATGCGCGGATTGGGCGTGGCACTCGGTGCGGCCATGCGCAACCGCGTTGCTAGCTCTTCTTCATCAAGTGAAGGATTGAGAACGCTCGCTGAAATATAAGCCGCTGCTGTTGAGCGGCTAATCCCCGCCCAGCAATGGATCACTAGCGGCGTTTTCCGATCCCAGTCTTTAACAAAACGGATCAGCTTTTCGACATGTGCGGTGCCGGGGAGAATATGGCCATCAAGCGGTTCAGTGATATCGCTCGCGAGCAAACGAAGATGATTGTCTTCGCTCACCCCGTTTGGACGAATAATACCATTAGCATCACTCAGCAGCGTCACCACATGGCGCGCACCCGTGCGTTCAACCGTTTCTTCAAGCCGCGACAGGGAACAGACATGGAGCTTCGGCATGATTACCCTTTTAGCTTCGCGAGGTGATGAAGAAAGGCACCCTTGGCGTTTTCAGAGGACATCGGCGTTAAATGTTCATTGTTAAACGAGAGATCAACAGGGGGCTTTCCGAAAATCATCAACGCGTCTTCTTCTGGTGGTCGAGGGCGTCGGCAGATCGAAGCGTTTGTGTATCGCTGAAAGCAAGCGTGTTTCAACCGCTTTGTAATCGCCACCAATCATCGCCTTGAAGGGCGATATCATATCGCCCACCACATATTCCGGCGCATCATGCAGAAGCGCTGCAAGCCGATCCTCGCGCGAGGCTGAAGGGATGAGGGCACAGAAAATTTCTTCGACGAGAAGTGAATGTTGAGCCACTGAAAATGCATGTGGACCTTTGGTTTGACCGTTCCATCGCGCGACGCGCGAAAGCCCATGCGCGATGTCTTCTGCTTCAATGTCATCCGGCGACGGGTCGAGAAGATCAAGTCTCCGGCCCGATAACATTAATTGCCAAGCGCGAGGAGATGAAGCGCTCACGTCGATCACCTTTTGCGCTCGAATTTCTTTACTTCTTCGTGGCGGAAACAATCGACAAGATGATCATTCACAAGGCCGGTGGCCTGCATGAAGGCATAAATGATTGTGGGTCCGCAAAATTTGAAACCACGGGCTTTCAAATCTTTCGACATTTTTTGCGAATGAGGAGATTCAGTCGGAATATCCGTCATGCGTTTAGGTTTTTTGTTGATCACGCGGCCATCGGTGAAACCCCAAATATAATCGGAGAAGCCCTGACGCTCTTGAATCTCAAGATAGAGTTTGGCGCTTGCAATCGTGCCTTCGATCTTGCCGCGATGGCGGATGATGCCTTCATTCTTTAAAAGTGTTTCCACTTTTTTGGGCGTGTAGCGCGCGATCTTTTCGGGATCAAAACCATCAAAGGCTTTGCGAAAATTTTCACGTTTGCGCAAAATTGTGATCCAGCTCAAGCCGGCTTGAAACCCATCGAGAATGAGTTTTTCAAACAAAGCGCGATCATCATATTCAGGCACGCCCCATTCCGTGTCATGATAATCAACATAAAGCGGATCAAAGCCTGGCCATGGGCAGCGTTTCTTTCCATCCTCATGAGTGACGACGCGTGTT
>RFZR01000287.1 GCA_009920595.1 Alphaproteobacteria bacterium
ACATCGGCGATCTCATCCAGAAGTCGGAAAGCGAAATGCTGCGTACGCCGAATTTCGGCCGCAAGTCGCTTAACGAAATCAAGGAAGTGCTTGCTTCAATGGGCCTCCATCTCGGCATGGAAGTGACGGGTTGGCCGCCAGAAAATATCGAAGAGCTCGCAAAGCGCTTCGAGGAACATTACTAAGTCGATCTAAAGACCGGCCGTACCTTGGCACGGCGGCCGGATAACCCTCATCGAAGGAGAGAGCCATGTATCACGGACATAAAGCACGCCGCTTCGCGCGCAGCGTTGAACACCGCAAAGCGATGTTCGCCAATCTTTGCCAGGCTTTGATCAAGCACGAGCAGATTGTGACCACACTTCCGAAGGCGAAGGATCTTCGTCCTGTTGTTGAGAAGCTCGTCACCCTCGGTAAGCGCGGTGACCTTCACGCCCGTCGTCAGGCGATTGCGCAGATCAAGGATGTTGATCTCGTGAAAAAGCTCTTTGACGTTCTCGGTCCGCGTTACAAGGCCCGCAATGGCGGTTATACGCGCGTTCTCAAAGCCGGTTTCCGTTATGGCGATAATGCGCCGATGGCTGTCATCGAATTCGTTGATCGTGATGTTGACGCCAAGGGTTTGAACTCTGGCCCGACCATGAAGTCGGAAGTCGTCGAATCCTGATGACTTTGCCTATTAAGGCAAGACTTTTTTGAACATGATAGCGGATGGGCGGTCATTGACCGCCCATTGTCGTTTCTGCGGTCTTTTTCGACGACGAGGCTCGGTCTATAAGGGCGTCATGAAAACAGCTCTGACTCATTACGCCTTCGGTCTTCTCCTCGCGCTCGTTATGGCCATCTTTGGTGCTGCGCCGCTTTATGCGCAAACGCCGAAGACCGTCGCCGAGATGAAAGCCTCTTTCGCGCCGGTCGTGAAGAAGGCCACGCCTGCCGTTGTGAATGTCTATGCCGCACGCGTGCAAAAGGGTACGCGCAATCCGCTCCTTGATGATCCCTTCTTCCAATATTTCTTTGGTCTTGAAGGCGGTCCCGCGCCGGATCGCGTGCAGCGTTCAACGGGATCCGGTGTGATCATTGATTCCGATGGATTGGTTGTTACCAATCAACACGTCATCGAGGGGATGACGGATGTTAAAGTCGCGCTTTCCGATAAACGTGAATTTGATGCGGATATTGTTTTGCGTGATCCGAAAACGGATCTTGCAGTGTTGCGCCTTCGTGGTGTGCGCGGGTTGCCGGTGGTCGAGCTTGGTAATTCCGATGCGATCGAAGTGGGCGATCTTGTTCTAGCGATTGGCAATCCCTTCGGTGTGGGACAGACGGTAACATCCGGAATCATTTCTGCATTATCGCGCACGCAAGTCGGTGGGACTGACTATCAACTTTTCATTCAAACAGATGCGGCTATTAACCCCGGAAATTCTGGTGGTGCACTTGTCGATGTGAATGGTCGTTTGATCGGCATCAACACGGCGATCTATTCAAAGACAGGTGCAAGCGTTGGGATTGGTTTTGCGATCCCTGTGAATATGGTGAAAGTGGTTGTCGCCTCCGCACGTCAAGGCAGCAAGATTGTTCGCCGTCCCTGGTTTGGCGCCCGCATGCAACCGGTAACAACAGATCTTGCAGAAAGTCTTGGACTTGAAAGACCGGTTGGTGCGTTGATTGTGTCTGTCGTGAATAAAGGCCCTGCAGCCGACGCGGGTCTTAAAGCGGGTGATGTGATTCTATCACTTGACGGACAGCCTGTTGACGACGCGGATGGGTTTGGTTTTCGATTGGCGACAAAGGCGATTGGTGATCGTGTTGAACTCATGATCAATCGTGGCGGTAAAACACAAACACTCACTGTGCGCATGGATCCTGCACCGGAGATCGTTCCGCGTGATCAAAAAACATTGTCAGGCCGTTGGCCTTTATCGGGGGCGACCATTGCCAATATGTCGCCCGCTTTAGCCGAAGAATTGGCTATCGAAAGCAGCGGTGACGGCGTTATTGTTACTGCAATCAAGCCCGGATCACCCGCCGATGATATCGGTTTGCAGAAGGGCGATTATCTCGTTTCCATCGACAAGAATGACGTGAAATCAACGCGCGATGTTGTGGCGTTACAACAGGAACGCGCCTATTATTGGACTTTGGTCATTCGCCGCAAAGGCGAATTGTTAAAGAGTAAAGTTGGCGGCTGATCACGCTAAGGATAATCTTGATGGATAATCTTTTCGCGGCAGCAGGACTTGAAAAAGCGGCGCCGCGGCCGCTTGCGGATCGGCTTCGACCGCAACGGCTTGATGAGGTTGCCGGGCAAGACCATCTCACAGGCCCGGATGGCATTCTTACAAGATTGATCGCCTCCGGTTCGCTCGGCTCGTTGATTTTCTGGGGGCCACCCGGTACCGGAAAAACAACAACGGCCCGTTTGCT
>RFZR01000288.1 GCA_009920595.1 Alphaproteobacteria bacterium
AACCCATTTTCCCGATTTGATCGCTGCATTGAGTTTACTGCATTCGATGGGTGTATGCGAAACCACATCGATCATTTGCTTGTGGCTCCACACATCATGTTCGAGGGGAGCGACATTGAGATCACCGACAAGAACGGCCTTTTTCTGTGCTGGCTTTTCTTTCTTGCCCCACAGGCTCATCTCGTCGAGAAAAGCCAATTTATGCGCGAATTTTTCATTGGTTTCGGGATCGGGAATGTCGCCCCCCGCAGGGACATAGAAATTATGAATCGTGAGTCCGCTCGCCGGTCCTGCTTTGTCAGAAAGCTCGACACTGATGTGCCGACAATCGGTTTTTCCGGCGAATTGTTTGACAGACTGCGTCGCAAAGGGAAGGCGCGATAAAACAGCAACGCCGTGATATCCTTTTTGACCACTCACAGCGATATGGCCGTATCCCAATTTTCTGAAATCGCTATGCGGGAATTGATCATCCGGACATTTTGTTTCCTGGAGACAAAGAATGTCGGGCTTATTTTCCTTGAGAAATTTCTGAACGAGGCCTGAGCGAAGCCTCACCGAATTGATATTCCAAGTCGCGATTGTGAGCGCCATGAGATCTCCCATTTTCTGCCTAAGACCTAAGGGAGAGAGTGATCCCACGGCAAGATCAGGTGTCGTCAATTCACGACTTATCGAGGATTATTTTATCGGCGTTACCGTATCAGGAACCACAAAATTCATGAGATCAAGCTCATGTTTCGTGTCAATCTGCGTCAGTTTGACCGTTACTGAATAGCCCTGCGGATCGGTCACCGCCCACCCTTTCAAAAGCAGGGTTTTGCGATCGAAATTCAAAATGATTTGCGAACTTCCGCCAAAAGTCGCTTTGTCTTCAGCCTCAAGCGCCACGCGGTCTTTTTCAATTTGAATGTCGCCGAGTTTAAACTCTTTGTTGAGATCAATTGAACGTGACAGGAGAAATTTTAGGGGCGTTAATCCAATTGAATAAAGGTCTTTTGTTCCCAATCTTTGGTCAATCACAGCCACATTGTTACCATCAGCGATGATTTTCAATGCGCTTGGTGGATTATAATCAAACCGCAATCGTCCGGGGCGCAACACCATCAATTGTCCCGTAACCGTTTGCCCGCTTTGATCCATTTGAGAAAATTTAGCGCTGAATTGTTTGAGGCCTGTCAGTGCATTGTTGATCTCGACGATCAAGTCTTCGCGCGAGAGATCTTCGAGGGCAGGTGCGCTTGGAGCGGACTCTGTAACAGGCTCACTTACTTTCGGCGCCAAGTTGAGCGGTGCAGGGTTTACAGGAACAGGCAACGGCAAGACGCCGCGCGTCACGCCGCATGGCTGCCATGGCCACCCGCTTCCATCAGGATCTCGCGTTTGCCCGCATGATTGGGTGCACCGACAACGCCCTCATCTTCCATACGTTCCATGATCGATGCCGCACGATTATAGCCGATCTGCAAACGCCTCTGGATATAAGATGTTGAGGCTTTCCGGTCACGAAGAACAATCGCAACCGCTTGATCATAGAGGTCCTGTCCGGCCGATCCGAAACTGCCATTATCAAAGACAGCACCCCCATCTTCAACATCCGCCTGATCTTCGCGCGTAACATCTTCGAGATAATTCGGGCGACCTTGCGATTTTAGATGGGCAACGACCTTTTCAACTTCACCATCGGAAACAAAGGGACCATGAACGCGGCTGATCCGTCCACCACCGGCCATGAACAACATATCGCCTTGCCCTAATAATTGTTCAGCGCCCTGTTCACCCAAGATTGTGCGGCTGTCGATTTTTGAAGTCACTTGAAATGAGATTCTTGTCGGGAAATTGGCTTTGATCGTTCCGGTGATCACATCCACTGATGGGCGTTGCGTGGCAAGGATTACATGAATACCGGCGGCGCGTGCCATTTGTGCAAGGCGTTGAATTGCGCCTTCAATGTCTTTACCGGCGACCATCATCAGGTCGGCCATTTCATCAACGATAACGACAATGAAGGGAAGCGGTTCGAGATCCATTACTTCGTTTTCGAAAATCGCCTCGCCTGTATCGCGATCAAAACCGGTTTGAACCGTTCGCGTGATTTGTTCGCCCTTGGCCTTTGCTTCGCTCACACGGGCATTGAAACCATCAATGTTGCGAACGCCAAGTTTCGACATTTTCTTGTAGCGCTCTTCCATCTCTCGCACGGCCCATTTAAGAGCGACAACGGCTTTACGGGGATCGGTAACAACCGGTGTAAGAAGATGCGGAATGCCGTCATAAACCGAAAGCTCGAGCATTTTCGGATCAACCATGATCAAGCGACATTCTTCAGGCTTAAGCCGATAAAGAAGCGATAGAATCATCGTATTGATGGCAACCGATTTACCTGAGCCCGTCGTACCAGCGACAAGCAGATGCGGCATGCG
>RFZR01000289.1 GCA_009920595.1 Alphaproteobacteria bacterium
AACTATGCGAAAGATTTCGATTCACTTTATGCAGATCTCGCAAAAGCGAATGGTGCTCCGCTTTATCCTTTCATGCTTGAAGGCGTCGCCGGTCAGGCTGCCTATTTATTGAGCGATGGACTTCATCCCAATGCAGAAGGCGTTGAATTGATCGCACGAAAAATAGTGCCTCAATTAGATGAGTTTGTCGGCGCTCTGCGCTAGTCATGCATCATCGGCTTGAATTAGATTGAGCGCGATGGCGTCGCGATTTTTGACGCTTAAGGAGTTTTGATTGTGTCTATGACATATCGGCCTTTGGGCCGCACTGGACTTACTGTTTCAACCATCTGCCTCGGCACGATGACTTATGGAGAACAGAACACCGAGGCCGATGCTTTCGCACAAATGGATTATGCCTTGGATCACGGGGTCAATTTTTTCGACACCGCCGAGCTTTATGCGATCCCACCCAAGGCTGAAACACAGGGTCGCACTGAGACTTATATTGGCAATTGGTTCAAAGCGCGGGGCAATCGCAACAAGGTTATTTTGGCGTCCAAAGTCGCAGGGCGGGATCGCGGGGGGATGACCTGGCTCCGCAAAGACGGATCCTCCCCCGAAGTGAATAAGGTTCAGATGATCGAGGCGCTCGAAGGTAGCCTCCGCCGCCTTCAGACCGATTGCATCGACCTTTATCAAATCCATTGGCCTGATCGTCCGATGCCCTGGGGCTCAAATCCGACGGCCTTCAAAGCCAAGGCCTATGAGGGCTCGGAAAATTCAATGCTCGAAGCGCTTGAAACGCTTCAAACCTTTGTAAAACAAGGGAAAATTCGTTTCATCGGTCTCTCGAATGAGAGCTCATGGGGTGCGATGCAGTTTCTTAAACTTGCCGAACAGCATGGGCTGCCGCGCGTCGAGACGGTTCAGAATGCGTATAATCTCCTTAATCGCACCTATGAGACGGGTCTCGCCGAGATTTCCATGCGGGAACAAATGGGTCTTTTGGCCTTTTCGCCCCTCGCCCAGGGCTATTTGACGGGGAAATATCTTGGTGGTGCGCGTCCGGCAGGGGCCCGTTCGACCTTGTTCAATCGGGGCCAGCGCTATGAGACGCCGAATGCCGAACCGGCGATCCGCGCCTATGTTGATTTGGCACGGGAAATTGGCTGGCATCATCGGCGCGACCACAATGGACCAGCTGCGGATCAATATTGCCTCCATCGAAAAACGCATGACTGAGGACATCGAGAACCGGATCAATGCAATCCACCACATTTACTGCAATCCGTGTCCGTGACACAGATCCTTTCGTTACGAAGGGTGTGATTTAGTCTTTATCGGGATCGCCTGAGGCTCGCGCGAGCAAAACGCGTTCGCGGCGCCGTCGATGGACTTCATAAATAATCGCTGCAATGAGTGTCACTGCAATCATGATCAATGCCAGAGCATTGATTGTTGGCGTAATCCCTGAACGAACACGCGAGAATACATAGACGGTGAGCGTGTCATAGGGCCCGCGTGTGAACAAAGTCGTGTTGAAATTTTCAATCGACTGAAAAAAAGCAATAGCCGCGCCGGCTCCAATCGCCGGATAGAGATGCGGTAAAAGAATACGACGTAGAACTTGTCCATAGTTCGCGCCCAAATCGAGCGCAGCTTCCTCAAGCCCGCGATCAAAACTTTGCAACCGAGCAAGTACAAGCAACATAACAAAAGCAGAGATGTAAGAACACTGACCGAGCGTCGAAAGATGAAGGCCCGACGGCACAGAGAAATGATGCCAAAATAACAGCGTTGAAATACCGATCACCGCGCCGGGTGTGAGGATCGGCGCGACCATCATACCATAAAGCATCGTGCGTACGCGGCCTTGAAGTGAGTTCACCAAAATTGCAGCCGCTGTGCCTATTGGCACAGAAATCACAACGACAGCCAAAGCGACGAGAAGTGTATTTTTGAGTGCATTCCACATGCGCGTATCGCGCAAAAGATCGAGAAACCAGCGGTCAGTCCAACCTACCCAAGGGTAGACGGAAGGAAAGCGCGTGTCATTAAATGCCGCGCCGCCCATGATGATCAACGGCGCCAAAAGATAAATCATAAAGAGGCCGACATAGACATTCAAAATGACGCGTGAGGTTTTTGAAACCAAGGCAACCTCCTATCGCGCAATGTCGGACAGCGACACACGGAATATCCGCATGACAATTGAGACAAAGCCAGTGCAAAGCAGCAAGAGTAAGAAGGCATAGGCAGAGCCCGTATTCCAATCTTGTGACTCAAACATCCATTGTTGGATGATCTCGGTAAACCATCTCGAATTGGTCGAGCCGAGCAAAGACGGAACAAGAATTGATCCGGCCGACAACATGAAAACCATCACAGAGCCCGATGCGATACCCGGCTTGGAATGGGGCAAGATCACGCGC
>RFZR01000290.1 GCA_009920595.1 Alphaproteobacteria bacterium
CAGTTTATTGCGGCAACTCAATGGACTGGATTTATTTCCTTCGATTTTATCATTGATGCCGGGGGTATACCCCATGCGATCGAATGCAATCCGCGCACCACAAGCGGGATACATTTTTTTGAAACTGCTGACGTGGCGCGCGCAATCCTTGACGAGAGCCATCGCATTAAGTTCCGACCGGAACGCCGCTTGATGCAATTCTGGTCTTGTATGGAAGAGCTGCAAAAAGCTTTTGGCGACAGGGATAAAACGCTGAGAGCCCTGACCCATCTTGCCGCTTGTCGCGATGTGACATGGACCTGGCGAGATCCGCTGCCGCTCCTCACAATGCCTTGGACCGCGCGCGGGATCATCAAAGCGGCGCGGCAGAACGCTGTCCCCTTCGGGATCGCCGCAACGCGGGATCTCGTCTGGACAGGGGCAACCGAAACTGTGCATGATCCGGCCCAAAGTTCTGAACGGATCAGGGAAAGCGCCTTTCGATGACGGCCCTCCAAGCGCCCTATGTGACTCATGCCGATTTGGCGCTCTGCCGCGCGATGATTCGGGAGGGCTCAAAGACTTTTTACACAAGCTCAAAACTATTTCCGCGGCGCATTCGCGACGCTTCGCGTGCCCTTTATGCGTTTTGCCGCGTGGCCGATGATGCGGTCGATCAAACCGATGATATCGAAGCGGCATTACGTGACCTTAAAGACCGTCTTGACGCGATTGAGCGGCATGAACCGCATCCTCATGCGGCGGATCGTGTCTATGCCGATCTTGCTTATCGCTATGCGATACCGCGCACTTTACCCGATGCATTGATCGACGGCTTTGTGTGGGATGCGTCTGGCCAGCGCTGTCGCTCAGAGAGTGATCTCATCGCTTATGCCGTGCGCGTTGCTGGCGCCGTTGGCGCGATGATGGCCATCATCATGGAAGCACGCTCGCCTGAAGCGATTGCGCGGGCGACGGATCTCGGTATTGCGATGCAACTCACCAACATCGCACGCGATGTCGGCGAAGATGCGCGCATGAATCGCCTCTATTTGCCTGAAACATGGATGCGGGAAGCAGGACTTGATCCAGATGAGTTTGTGAAGACACCTAAACATTCGCCGCAACTCGTGATCGTCATCAAAAGACTGCTTGCACTCGCCGATCACTTTTATGATCGCGCTTTGCCGGGAATCGCTTTATTGCCTCGCCGCTGCCGTCCCGCCATTCATGCGGCGCGACTTCTTTATCGCGAAATCGGGCGGCAGGTTGAACGCAACGCCTATGACTCGATCACACAGCGTGCGGTTGTTTCAAAATCACGTAAATTTGCACTGCTCGGCGAAGCGTTGTTGCTTTCAGCAGCCCCGCAAAGCGATGCGCTCGCTGATCCCGCTGATGAAGCGCGCTTTGTAGTGGATGCGGTGATTGCCGCGCCGATCCCGAAACCCTATCCGGTCGGCTTTGATGAAAAAGCGGAATGGGTCACGAATTTGTTTCTCCGCCTTGATGGCAAAAAATCATGACAGGATTGATTCCCCCCTCATGGTTCGGCCCGATTGAAATGATTTTGGCCTTCGGGCTGATTGTGGGTTTCTGCGCGTGGGAAATCTGGAAATTGAAAAAAGAAAAACGCGATAAAGGCGGTCATTTTTAGACTGACACTCAGCGCCGCCGAGGCATTTTGAACGGCAGCATCTTTTGAATGATTGGATTTGTGAATCGTTCGAGCGACAGACTTTCGTGAAACACCGCAACTTTTTCATCATCAATCACCGTATGAAAAAGTGATCTTGTATAAAAGGGGGCATCTTCAAGAGACGTAAGGCCCTCAATTTTATGATCGGCGTGAGCGGGTCTCTTCATGCGCCAAAACGCAGTGCCAAGTTCTATTTTTTTCGGCATCGCAATTTTTGTAAGCGCGCCGTCAGGCCCGATGCGCAAAGCAAAACCAGATTCCGATCCATCACGCATAACGCGGTCATAAACAATATGCGCGTGATCACCGAGGGCCGCGCGTGACCACACCCATGATGAAAAATCTGCTTCAAGCGGACGCGCACCCCAATTCATGTCGTGATAGCCGATACCGCGCCAAGAAATATCGGGTGAATCAAACCGTGCTTCGACATCGGCAACGGGGGAAACAGGCCGCCAATGATGCTGCGCTTCCGGATCAAGAGCGATCACTTCTTCTGAAATCACGCGAGGCTTAAGCCTGATTTCACCTCTGACACGCGAGGGGAAAGGCACAGTCATTTCATCAATGCGGATGACAAGCGTACCCTCTTCCCAGCTCATGGATGAGGGACCGATTTTAAACTGCGTGGGTGTTCTTGTAAGATGACGTTTCGCGCGTTCCGTCATGCACCATTTATGACCCGTCGCACCATAAAGACAGACATTTAAAGAACAAAAATCC
>RFZR01000030.1 GCA_009920595.1 Alphaproteobacteria bacterium
GTCTCACACACGTGGTCATTACATCGGTTGATCGTGATGATTTGGCTGACGGTGGTGCACAACATTTTGCCGATGTGATTTACGCGATCCGCGCAAAGTCACCGCTCACAACGATTGAAATTCTAACGCCTGATTTCCTGCGGAAAGAGGGTGCGCTTGAAATCGTTGTCAAAGCGAAACCAGATGTCTTCAATCACAATCTTGAAACCGTGCCGTCAAACTATCTTACCGTGCGCCCTGGCGCGCGATATTTCCATTCGATCCGCCTCTTGCAACGCGTGAAAGAACTTGATCCGTCAATCTTCACGAAATCAGGCATCATGGTAGGGCTTGGTGAAGAGCGTAATGAAGTGTTGCAATTGATGGATGATTTGCGTTCGGCCGATGTCGACTTCCTCACAATAGGTCAATATCTTCAACCGACGCGCAAACATCACGCGGTGATTGATTATATCCACCCTGATCAATTCAAAGCCTATGAGACCATTGCTTATACTAAAGGGTTCTTGTTGGTCTCGGCGACACCGCTCACGCGCTCATCCCATCATGCAGGTGAAGATTTCGCACGGCTGCGTGCCGCGCGCGAAAAGCAGCTTGGGCGATAATCGGTTCTAATGCCGGTCTTTAATTCCTCCCGCTCTGTGGGCTATGCGCCCGAAGACATGTTCGCGCTTGTCGCTGATGTCGAACATTATCCTGAATTCTTGCCGCTTTGTGAGGCGTTGAAGGTCCGGCGTCGGTCGTCACTTGATGAGAACCGCGAGATGCTGATTGCCGATATGACGATTGGCTATAAAGCGATCCGTGAGACTTTCACGTCGCGTGTCACCTTAGATCCGGCGACAAATAAAATCCTCGTTGAATATGTCGATGGACCCTTTAGCCATATGCAAAATCGCTGGAGTTTCGTGCCTGAAAATTCAGGCACGCGCGTTGAGTTTTACATCGATTATCAATTCAAATCGCGCATGCTCGGCATGCTGATGGGCGCGATGTTTGACACGGCTTTCAGAAAATTTTCTGACGCTTTTGTTGAACGGGCAGGGGTCGTCTACGGTAAGCGCGATAAAAGCGCTTGAAGGGAAGCGTGAACCGCGCCATGGCGGATCGCATCTCTAGAAATTGTTCCAAATCTTTTTTCA
Organism: Alphaproteobacteria bacterium; assembly: GCA_009920595.1. GTDB lineage: Bacteria > Pseudomonadota > Alphaproteobacteria > Rhizobiales > Beijerinckiaceae > CAIUPE01. The sequence goes on from RFZR01000030.1 coordinate 1,143, forward strand.
AAGGGACGCGTGTCTTGGCCTTTGAGTGCGGTTGCGAAATGCACAAGCCCCACAGGCTTTTCAACGCTTCCACCGCCGGGTCCCGCGATGCCCGTTATCGCAACACTCAGTGTCGCTTTTGAGTGATTAAGAGCGCCTTCAGCCATGGCGATTGCGACTTCTGTGCTCACTGCGCCGTAATTTTTGATGAGGTCAGGCGAGACGCCCAAAAGTTCGGCCTTGGCGTCATTGGAATAAGTAACAAAGCCGCGATCAAACATTGTTGATGATCCTGCAACCGATGTAATTGCTCCAGAGACAAGGCCACCCGTGCAGGACTCAGCTGTCGCTATGATGACGCCTTTTGCAATTGCCTCTTTGACGAGTCTCTCTGCAAGATCATTCATGCGAGATCAGGCAATTCGATTGTGGCAATGGCTTGCGCGGCAATGCCTTCGCCACGGCCAGTAAAACCTAATTGCTCAGTCGTTGTGGCTTTCACACCCACGCGCGAGATTTTAACGCCACAGAGTTCAGCAATGCGCGCGCGGATCGCGTCACGATGAGGACCGATCTTTGGCGCTTCGCAAATCAGAGTGAGATCAAGATGTTTAATCACACCGCCACGCGCTTTCACGCGATCAACAGCATGACGTAAGAAAAGTGCGGAATCCGCATTTTTCCATTGTCCATCGGAAGGGGGAAAATGCGAACCAATATCACCTTCGGCAAGCGCACCAAAAATTGCATCGGTTAAGGCATGAAGACCAACATCGGCGTCCGAATGGCCTTTGAGCTTTTTCGTGAATGGAATGGGTACACCGCCAAGAATGACGCGATCACCGTCTTCAAAAGCATGCACATCATAGCCGATACCGGTTCTCACATCGCGCGGTCCGGAGAGACGTTGCCGCGCTTCGCTCACATCTTCCGGCGTTGTCACTTTGATGTTTTCGGGCTCGCCCTCAAAAATATGAACTTTGTGTCCGGCCCATTCGGCGATCGAAGCGTCGTCCGTGAACTCTATATCTTTAGCCGAGAGTGCTGAGCGATGCGCTTTCAGAAGAATATCAAATTTGAAGGCTTGCGGCGTTTGCACCGCGCGTAAGTCACGACGCGGCGGCGTTGATGTGATGATGCCTGAGAGATCGGTTTTCTTAATCGTATCGATGACCGATATGCCGGGAATGGCTGCGCCTTTAAGATAAGCGCTCTCAATGCTGCGCGCGATCAAAGCTTCGCTTGCGAAAGGTCGCGCTGCATCGTGGACAAGAATGATGTCTGGCGGATGATCGGATACGGCAAGGGCTTCAAGGCCCGCCTTGCCTGATTCCTGTCGTGTGGCACCGCCAAAGGTCGGCTCAACGAGACGCGTCTTGATTTCAGAGGGTAAAGGCTCAATCGCCTCATCATAACGCGCGCGATCATCAGGATGAATGACGCAAAGAATTTGCTTCACGCGTTTGTCAGCAGCGAGCGCACGGATCGAGCGCGTGAGCATGGTTTCGCCCGCAAGATCGAGATATTGTTTCGGAATATCTAGGCCCGCGCGTAATCCCCGCCCGGCAGCCACGAGGAGGGCCGCGACGGAAATTCGGTCAGGAACGCTGATCAGCGAAGTCATTCCACTTTGTTGCGGATTTTACCCCAAAACGTCAACGGAGCTTTACAAGGCTTCAGAGCTTCGTTGCACTTTTGGAAAATTTTGTTTGCTGCATCGCGAAGATCAGTTTAAATCTTGGGCAGTTTTTCGAGCTGCCTAATATTTATGCAATCTAATATACCCTTTTCAGGTCGTGCCGATCACACGCCGCCGCTTGCAGCCCTGGCTCCTATGTCGGGAGTAACGGATGTGAGCATGCGCCGAATTGCGCGGCGGTTCGGCGCGTCGTTTGTGGTTTCTGAAATGGTGGCGTCGGATGATTATGTGCGCGGTTCTGAAGAAAGCCGCGTCCGCGCCGAAGGTGAGGGGATTGATTGCCATATTGTCCAGCTCGCGGGCCGCGACCCTGAATGGATGGCTGAAGCCGCTCGTCTCGCCGAGGCCAATGGCGCTCACGTCATCGACATTAACATGGGCTGTCCCGCAAAACGCGTAACTGGTGGCTTCGCGGGTTCCGCTTTGATGCGTGATCTTGATTTGGCGGAGCGTCTCATCGAGGCCACCCGCGCGGCCACATCCTTGCCTGTGTCTGTGAAGATGCGGTTGGGTTGGGATGATGCATCGCTTAATGCTTCAGAACTTGCTCGTCGTGCTGAGGCGCATGGCGTTTCTTGGATCACCGTCCATGGGCGCACGCGGTGCCAGTTCTATAAAGGCGAAGCGGATTGGCGCGCGATTGCAGAAGTGAAGCACTCTGTTTCGCTTCCCGTCATTGCCAATGGCGATTGCACATCTCTTGATGATGCGAAGACGATGCTTTCGCTCTCAAAAGCGGATGGTGTGATGGTGGGACGCGCGGCCCTCGGTCAGCCATGGGTCGTTGGTCAAATCGCGCGGGGCTTGGCGGGCGAAGTCTATCGCGAAACTGAAATTAAAGAGCGCCAAGACGCAGTCAATCAACATTATGATGATCTTTTGTCAATTTATGGCGTCGAGATCGGCATTCGCCACGCGCGCAAACATCTCGCGGCCTATCTCGATGATGCAATTGCGCAAGGGGCTAAATGGTCCGAAGCGGAACGTTTGGAACTTTTGACGTCATCGGATCATCACATTGTTACAAAGCGCCTTGCTCGGCTTTACGATACAATTGATCGGAGAGAAGCCGCATGACAGCGCTTCTCAAGCCAACACATTCAATAGGTGCAGCCGAGCCACGCGCGGATGCCATCCTCAACGCTTTACCGCTTCCTGTGATCGTCATTGATAAAGAAGACAGGATTGTTGAGGCGAACCTATCCGCTCAATCTTTCTTGCAGATGAGCGCGTCAATGTTGAGCCGCTTTACGCTCTCTGAAATTGTTCCCTTTGGCTCACCACTTTTAACTCTTATTGATGCTGTGCGCATGCATGGCGGCAGTATGAGTGAATATCGGGTTGACGTCGGCACACCTCGCATCGGTCAGGATAAGATTGTCGATCTCTATGCGACGCCGTCAACGGATCATCCCGGTGACATCGTGATTATGCTGCAAGAAAAGACAATTGCTGAAAAAATAGACAGACAATTAAGTCATCGTGGCGCAGCGAGATCTATTTCAGCTATGGGCTCAATGCTCGCACATGAGATCAAAAATCCTCTTTCGGGCATCCGGGGAGCGGCTCAACTTCTAGACGCTACGGTTGATGATAATGATCGTGATTTGATCCGTTTGATTTGTGATGAAACGGATCGCATTGTGAAGCTTGTCGAACGTTTTGAAGATTTTTCTGATGAGCGTCCGGTCGAGCGCGAGCCCGTAAATATTCACAGCGTTCTTGAACACGTGAAAAAGCTCGCAACTTCCGGTTTTGCCCGTCATATAAGGTTTATTGAGACCTATGATCCTTCATTGCCACCCATTAACGGCAATCGGGATCAACTCATTCAGGTATTTCTCAATCTCGTAAAAAATGCGGCTGAAGCGATTGGCCCTGATGCGGTTGATGGTACGATTGAATTATCGACCGCCTATCGTCCGGGCGTGAAAATTGCGACGCCGGGATCACGCGAAAGAATCGCTTTGCCGCTCGAAATTACGGTGCGCGATAATGGTCCGGGTGTGCCTCAAGATATTGTTCAAACACTCTTTGATCCCTTTGTGACCACCAAGACATCGGGATCTGGCCTCGGTCTTGCTTTGGTGTCGAAGATCATTCGTGATCATGGGGGTATCGTCGAGTGTGACTCGCTCCCACGACGCACGGTGTTCAGAGTTCTCTTGTCGATGCATTCAGCACGTGATGGCCGGCGTGCGGAAACTGATGGTTAAGTGATGGCGAACGGGACAATTCTTGTCGCGGATGATGATGCCGCAATTCGTACGGTTCTCAATCAGGCATTGGGTCGTGCGGGTTATGAAGTACGCGTAACGGGTCAAGCGTCCACTTTGTGGCGATGGATATCCGAAGGGCAGGGTGATCTTGTTGTCACCGATGTTGTGATGCCCGACGAGAATGCTTTTGACCTTTTGCCTCGGATCAAAAAACTGCGTCCCGATTTGCCGATCATTGTGATGAGCGCACAGAATACATTCATGACGGCAATCCGTGCGTCTGAACGTGGCGCCTATGAATATTTGCCGAAACCCTTTGATCTTAAAGAATTGCTCAGTGTAATCGGCCGTGCGTTAACACGTCCTCGCGAAGTCATTCGCCCACAGGCAGAGCCGGGCACGGATGATATTCCGCTTGTCGGACGTTCACCTGCGATGCAGGAACTTTATCGATCGATGGCGCGCCTGATGTCGACGGATCTAACCGTCATGATCAATGGTGAATCAGGCACGGGCAAAGAGCTTGTTGCGCGCGCGCTCCATGATTATGGCAAACGCCGCAATGGTCCTTTTGTTGCGGTGAATATGGCTGCGATTCCACGCGATCTAATTGAAAGCGAATTGTTCGGTCATGAAAAAGGATCATTCACAGGTGCTGTGAGCCGCGCGACAGGTCGTTTTGAGCAAGCAGAAGGCGGCACGCTCTTCCTGGATGAAATCGGCGATATGCCGATGGAAGCACAAACGCGGCTCTTACGCGTGTTGCAAGAGGGTGAATATACAAGCATCGGTGGTCGGTCTTCGATCAAAACCGATGTTCGAATTATCGCAGCGACAAACAAAGATCTTCGCCAAGCGATACAGCAGGGACTCTTCCGTGAGGATTTGTTCTTCCGCTTGAATGTTGTGCCGCTTCGTTTGCCACCGCTTCGTGAGCGGATTGAAGATCTTCCTGATCTTGTCCGCCATTTCTTTGCGCTTGCAGAGAAGGAAGGTCTTCCAAAGAAGCAGATCGATACGCCCGCACTCGAGCGTTTGAAGCGTCATCGCTGGCCGGGCAATGTGCGTGAACTTGAAAATATGATCCGCAGGCTTGCGGCTCTCTCGCCACATGAAACCATCACCGAGCCGCTTGTTGCCGCAGAATTGACGGAAGTCCCGCAAAGTTCTTCGCCCGATGCGCCAACCGTTACTCCCAAATCACTGATGGACTCGGTTGAACATCATCTCGAAGCCTATTTTGCTAAATTCAAAGGTGAACTGCCACCTCCCGGCCTCTATCACCGGATCCTTCGCGAAGTTGAGGAACCGCTTGTAAATGCCGCCCTTGCGGCTACGCGCGGCAATCAGATCAAGGCGGCCGAGCTTTTAGGCGTAAATCGCAATACTTTACGCAAAAAAATCAAAGATCTCGATCTTCGGATCATCAGAACCCTTCGATAAATCCGCCAATCGACGTTTTTTGGGTTGCTTATCCTGACTGTTGCACTATTGCATCAGTTAATGGGGCGTGCTCCGCCAAGCCGCATTTTCGGGAGTGTCTTAGATGGCCTTTATGCGCTTTCCAGCGCGTGAACCGGTTGCCGGTCGGCGGGCTACGGTTCACCTCTCGTCATTTTGGCGAAGTTTTTTAGGCATAACGACCGTCATCCTCGCGTTGCTCTCGGCGATGGCGACATTTTTGGTTTTGGCCAATTTTGTTCCGGTTGTTCCCACCCGTGATGTTGTGATCACACTCTTCACAGTCAACGGACTTTTGATTGGCGTTTTGCTTATTGTTATTGGCTTTGAGGCGTCGCGTCTCATTGTTGCGCGTCGACGCGGGCAGGCGGCTGCCGCACTTCATGTTCGTATTGTTGGTCTCTTCGCCTTTGTCGCAACCGCACCGGCTATTCTCGTCGCTGTCGTCGGTTGGTTGACCCTTGAGCGCGGCATTGACGTTTCATTTTCAGGGCAAATCAAAGAATTGCTTCAAACTTCTGTGGGTGTTGCGCGTGCCTATCAGGAATTTCAATGTCGCTCGATTGGACGTGAAGTACGACTAATGGCCTCTGATCTTGGTCGTGCACGTCCTGTTTATGATGAAAACCGAGATGTGTTCCGTGAATTCATGCGTTCGCGTTCATATTTCTTGGGATTTTTTGTCGCTATTCTCATGAGCGAAAATTCAAATATTGTTGAACGTATTGATAATGTTGATTTGCCCGATTTGGCTCTCCCCAAGGAGGAAGACTTTGCAGCCGCTAATGAATCGACAGACGGCATTTGTCTCTTTCAAGAGAACAGCAATATCTTCCGCGCGCTCGTAAAAGTGCCGGGCTTTGATGCTGAATATCTTCTTGTTGCGCGAACGATTGATCCAAAAGCCTTGCAGTTTCCGCAACAGGCAGAATTGGCTGCACGTTATTATGATGCGCTCGCAGAACAGAAACTCGGTGTGCAAATTGCTTTTGCCAGTATGTATGCTTTGATTTCAGTGATCTTGCTTCTCTCTGCCGTTTGGGTGGGTTTAAGTTTTGCTAATTGGCTTGTGGCTCCTATCAGTCGGTTGATTTTTGCAACCGACCAAGTGGCAAGTGGCAATTACACGGTACGCGTTCCGGTCACAACACGAGAAGGTGATCTCGCGCATTTGAGCGATACTTTTAACAAGATGACCGAAGAATTAGGCCGTCAAACGAATGATTTGCAAAAAGCCAATGTGATTATGGACAAACGCCGAAGGTTTACCGAAGCTGTTTTGTCAGGTGTGTCTGCGGGCGTCATTGGTCTTGATGAGGAAGGGAAAGTAACGCTTCTTAATCCCTCCGCAGAGCAATTGCTTGATCGCGATCTCTTTTCACTTGAAGGCAAAAGGCTGGTCGATGAAATTCCAGCTTTCAAGGAAATATTACCCGAAGATTTTGTTGATCGTGGCCGATCGGTTCAAGGACAAATTTCTATCGGTACAGCTGAGCGTGAAAGAACATTGACGGTTCGCGTCACTATCGAACAGGAAAGTGAAGAGGGCGCTGGTGTGATCGTAACACTGGATGACATCACCGATCTTGTGACCGCGCAACGAACTTCTGCATGGGCCGATGTTGCGCGCCGTATTGCACATGAAATCAAAAATCCTTTGACACCCATTCAACTTTCCGCAGAACGCATCAGACGGAAATATGGGAAAGTCATTCTAGATGATCGGGAAGTTTTCGATCAATGCACGGATACGATCATTCGTCAGGTTGACGACATCAAACGCATGGTGGATGAATTTTCCTCTTTCGCGCGAATGCCAAAGCCTCTTCTTGATCGTGAAGATGTTGTGACGGTCATTCGCCAGGTTTTATTCTTGATGCGTGTGGGCCATCCGGAGATAGAATTTTCGGAACATATCCCGCAATCTCAAGTCATTACCGATTTTGATCGGCGCTTGATCGCACAAGCACTCACAAATATTGTTAAGAACGCAACAGAAGCCATTGCGGCTGTTCCTATTGAAGAGCGCGGCAAAGCCAAGATCGATGTCGCTTTGACTTTTGAAAAGCCAGGCATGGTCGCAATTGACATCATTGATAATGGCAAAGGCTTTCCAACCGAGGCTCGGCAGCGATTACTTGAACCTTATATGACAACGCGTGCTGGCGGCACAGGGTTAGGGTTAGCGATTGTCGGTAAAATTCTCGAAGAACATGGTGGTGGGGTTGAATTACTTGATCGACCCGACGGCCAAAGAGGTGCTTGTGTGCGTTTATTCTTCCCCCTTGATCAAACACAAACGGGACCACGTGCCGCATGAGCGCTGATATTCTCATTGTTGATGACGAGGCCGATATTCGCAATCTTGTAGCGGGCATTCTGGAAGATGAAGGTTTCCAATGTCGAACTGCAGCTGACGCCGATTCAGCTTTGGCAGAAATTGCTGCGCGGCGTCCAAATTTGATTTTCCTTGATATTTGGATCCAAGGCTCGCGCCTCGACGGATTGCAATTGCTCGATCTTGTAAAAGAGCAAAATCCTGATCTTCCGATCGTGATGATATCTGGTCATGGCAATATTGAAACTGCCGTCGCGGCGATCAAACGCGGCGCCTATGATTTTATTGAGAAGCCCTTCAAATCAGACCGGCTCTTACTCGTCGCTGAGCGAGCGCTTGAAACGTTCAAACTCAAACGCGAAGTGCGCGAATTACGTATTCGCGCGCCAAAGACGGCATCTTTGATTGGCCACTCGCAGCATGCAAGCCAATTGCGCCAGGCAATTGATAAGGTGGCGGCAACCAATTCGCGTGTGTTGATCACAGGCCCCTCGGGGTCGGGGAAGGAGCTGGCCGCGCGCATGATCCATTCAGCCTCCAATCGCGCTGGTGGTCCCTTTATCGTTCTGAATGCGGCAACAATCACGCCTGAATCTATGGAGACTGAGCTTTTTGGGATTGAGACTGTAGGGACGGTCCCACAACGCATCGGTGCACTCGAAGAAGCCCATGGCGGTACACTGCTTCTCGATGAAATCGCCGATATGCCGAAAGAGACGCAAGGCAAGATTTTGCGTGTTCTTGTCGATCAATCTTTCCAGCGTGTGAATGGATCGATCAAGGTTGAAGTCGATGTGAGGATTGTATCCTCTACGGCACGAGATCTTGACGCTGAAGTGCGCACAGGCCGCTTCCGTGAAGATCTGCTCCATCGGCTCGCCGTTGTTCCCCTGCGCGTTCCCGCGCTTGCTGAGCGCCGCGAGGACATTCCGGAACTTGTCGCGCATTTCATGGACGAGATCTGCAGCTCGACGGGGCAGGTACCCCGTTCGATTGCCGACGATGCGATGGCGGTTTTGCAGGCACATGATTGGCCAGGCAACATTCGGCAACTGCGCAACAGCGTCGAGCGGATGCTGATCCTTGCGGGTGGTGATCCAGAGACACCGATCACGGCTGAGCTCCTTCCGTCTGATGTTGGCGCTTCAGCGCCATCGATGGCGGGCGGGCAGGGCGGAGAAAAGCTCTTGGCACTCCCTCTCAGAGAGGCGAGGGAGCTCTTTGAGCGGGATTATCTCGTCGCCCAAATTGCGCGCTTCGGGCACAATATTTCGCGCACCGCCGAGTTCGTTGGTATGGAACGATCCGCACTTCATCGGAAACTCAAATCTCTCGGGATCGATTGAATCTTGAGCCCTGTGCGACTATCTGTTTTCATAAGGGTGGTGGGAATGGCTCGAACACGATTTGTTAGGCAATTTCCGCTTAAGAATCCGGATAAGAAATCAATAAGAAGAGACTGAAATAAAATGGTAAATGACCGGGTACAAAATCTTCAAGACACGTTTCTCAACCATGTGCGGAAGGCAAAAATTCCGCTAACGATCTTCCTCGTGAATGGCGTGAAACTCCAAGGCGTCGTCACCTGGTTTGATAATTTCTGCCTTCTCTTGCGCCGGGATGGTCATTCTCAACTGGTTTATAAACACGCCATCTCGACGATTATGCCGGGCTCACCTGTGACTTTGTTTGACCCCACCGACGAAACCGGCGCGGTCATAAAAGAGTGATCAAGACGCGCGAAAGATCATCCTTTGGCGTCTAAGCCCTATGAATTTGGCAATCGGCCCGTTTCCGGGTCCGACATCGAACATGATGTTGCCAAATATACGCGCACGCTCGTCATCGGTCCTTATCTGACGCGGCGTCGGCCGAATTCGCCCGACACCAATTTGCGGCCAGCGCAAGCGCGCCTTGAAGAAGCCACAGGGCTCGCGGCGGCGATTGATCTTGATGTAATTGAAAGTCGTCTGGTGCCGCTCTCCGAATTGCGGCCTGCAACCTATATCGGCACCGGCAAAATTGAAGAACTTGCGGCGCTCATTGAGGAGCGCGAGATCCGGCTGGTGATTGCCGATTGCGCCTTGTCGCCCGTTCAACAACGCAATTTGGAAACGGCGCTCAAAGTCAAAGTCATCGATCGGACCGGGCTTATTCTGGAAATCTTTGGTCGTCGCGCGCGGACGAAAGAGGGCACACTGCAAGTCGAGTTGGCGCATCTCAATTATCAGAAGAGCCGACTGGTCCGCTCGTGGACCCATCTTGAACGTCAGCGCGGGGGCTTCGGCTTTTTGGGTGGTCCAGGCGAAACGCAGATCGAAGCCGACCGCCGTCTCATTCAAGAGCGAATGACGCGCATTGAACGCGATCTTGATGCCGTCAAACGCACTCGTGGCCTTCATCGCAAGAGCCGGGAGAAGGTGCCTTATCCGGTTGTCGCTCTTGTCGGCTACACAAATGCGGGAAAATCGACATTGTTCAACCGCATCACGGAAGCCGATGTTCTGGCTGAAAACATGCTTTTTGCGACATTGGATCCCACCGCACGGATTTCAAAATTGCCGCATGGCGCACCCATCATTCTATCAGACACGGTCGGCTTCATTTCTGATTTACCGACCATGCTTGTGGCAGCCTTTCGAGCGACGCTTGAAGATGTGATCTCAGCAGACGTAATCCTACATGTGCGCGATGTTTCGCATGGCGATACCGAAGCGCAAGCTGTTGATGTCACTACGATCCTCAAAGA
>RFZR01000291.1 GCA_009920595.1 Alphaproteobacteria bacterium
CAATTATCGGTTATTGATATCTAATGTTAATTATTGTGGGAGTGTGTCATGGCCAATGTCAATCTCGGTGAGCGGTTTGAAGCCTTTATTCAGGAGCAAATCCGCGAGGGCCGGTATCAAAATGCAAGCGAAGTCGTCCGCGCGGGCCTGCGCCTGCTTGAGGATCATGAAGCCGAGCGGAAGCAGAATTTCGAACGATTGAAAGCCGAAATCAATGCGGCTTTTGATGATCCACGGCCGCCGCTGACATCTGAAGAAGTGGGCGAACGACTGAGGCAACGTTATCTGGCAGAATTAGCTAGAGAGAGAGCGGGGAATGCCGCATAGGGTGATTTATCAACCGAAGGCAGAGGATGACCTTCAGAAGATCATTACCTACATTATTGAACGGAGCGGTTCCGCCGAGACCGCCTATCAGTATGTCGATCGCATCAAGGTATTTTGCGATTCTTTCGTCACATTCCCTCGTCGCGGCACAAAGCGTGATGATCTTCGACCCGGACTGCGCATCACAAATTTCGAACGGCGTGTAACAATCGCCTTTACCGTAGTGAATGAGATTATTTTCATCGCGCGAATTTTTTATGCCGGGCGCGATGTTGATCGATACTTTTATGAACCACTGAATGATTCTGAACATGACGGATAGCGTGGAGCTATAACCTTATAAAACCCATCGCATTTTACTAAAACTCTCTCACCCGCTTTCACCGCCTCTCATCACCTCATGCCTAAGCTCGATGGTCCGCGGGGTTCGCGTCGGGCGATTTGCGTTTTGGTGCGGGGCTGATATCTTTCCCTTAGGTCATGCACATCATGGCTCGGGGAATTGAAAGGCCCCACAATCACCGGCAGTGCATCTGCCGTCACCAAACTGCCCTGACGTTGCTACACGTCGGGGTGGCGGCGTTATGTCCAGGTCGCGAGACTAAAAGCGTCGCGGCCATGTGATTGTGGCTCTTTCAACACCCCGGCTCCAACGCGGAAGCGTTGGGGTCGTTTTCATTTTTGAAAAGGGGTGAGCCATGGCGTTCAAAGAGTTCCCCAATGAGTTTTCTTTACGCGCGCAAGTGCAAGTGCTTTGCATTCACACAGATTCAGTTTTGAAATTCGCCGAAGAAATCGCCGTGCAAGGCCCTGAGCATTTATCGGATGACGAGAAAGCGATCTATGATGCGCTTGCCGATTATCTCGACCGCGCGTGTTATCAAGCGGAGAAATTGAGAAAGCGGATGCGGCGCTAGGTTTGTTGTCATTGCGAGCACGCAACACTTAAACCGTCATTGCGAGCGTGAGCGAAGCAATCCAGCTGATGGTTGTCAACTAAATGCCGCGACGCCATAGCACCTTTTCTTTTGACTCCAACTAGATTGCTTCGCGTTCGCTCGCAATGACGGTGTCCTGTTTTCTACACCCTAAACCCTAAACCCTATTCTTTCACTTGCCGGCTTTCTTCTTGCGATTACCAAGCGTGCGCAAGCGGAGTGCGTTCAAGCGAATAAAGCCCGCCGCATCGCGGTGATCGTAAGCCACAGCGCCTTCCTCGAAGGTCACAAGGTCCTGATCATAAAGCGAATAGGGGCTCTCGCGACCGATGACCCACACATTGCCTTTATAGAGTTTCAGCGTCACGCGACCTGTCACCGCTTCTTGTGATTTGTCGATCAGCGCCTGCAACATTTCACGTTCCGGCGAGAACCAGAAACCGTTATAGATGAGTTCGGCATATTTCGGCATCAGCTCGTCTTTGAGATGCGCTGCGCCGCGATCAAGCGTGATCGATTCAATGCCGCGATGGGCAACGAGCAAAATCGTGCCGCCCGGTGTTTCATACATGCCGCGCGATTTCATACCGACGAAACGGTTCTCGACGAGATCGAGACGACCAATGCCATTTTCTTTGCCAAGCGCGTTGAGCTTGGCGAGGAGCGTTGCAGGCGAGAGCTTTTCGCCATTGATCGCCACCGCATCACCCTTTTCGAAATCGATTGTGATGGTCGTAACTTTATCAGGAGCCGCTTCCGGTCCGATGGTGCGGGAATAAACATAATCCGGCACTTCGATGGCGGGGTCTTCGAGCACTTTGCCTTCTGAGGAGGCATGCAACAAATTCGCATCAACCGAGAAAGGCGCTTCGCCGCGCTTGTCTTTCGCAATCGGAATCTGATGTTGTTCGGCGAAAGCAATGAGTTGTTCGCGTGAACGCAGATCCCATTCGCGCCACGGCGCGATGATGGTGATGTTCGGATTGAGCGCATAATAACCAAGCTCGAAACGCACCTGATCATTGCCTTTGCCGGTCGCGCCATGCGAGACCGCATCGGCGCCAACGCGCTCGGCGATTTCGATTTGCTTCTTGGCAATCAGCGGACGCGCAATCGACGTGCCGAGCAGATAGAC
>RFZR01000292.1 GCA_009920595.1 Alphaproteobacteria bacterium
TCGGGGGGCATTGTTCAGCTTCACTCGGCGTGGAAGATATAGGGTCGAGCCCGTGCGATTTGCCCCGATCCATTTATTGCGTTTGATGCGGGTTGGTTTTGTGCTCGCGCGAGAAGGCGCTTTCGCGCTTGTCGATCCGCGTGAAGCGCCTGCAGGCGTTGGCGCACTTGTGAGCCTCGCGCGTCTTTTTGAAAAACGTGGTGCTGCCTCAAGTGCGGAAGGCTTGGTAGCGGCACTCACGCGACTTGGGCCTTCTTATATAAAGCTCGGCCAATTTATGGCGACACGGCCTGACGTCGTCGGTGTTCGTGTCGCGCGCGATCTCGAAAGATTGCAAGATCGAATTCCGCCTTTTGGTCGTGCGGCGGCGGTGAAAGAAATTGAAGAGTCATTCAGCAAACCGCTTGACGCTCTCTATTCCGATCTCAGCGAACCCATTGCAGCAGCGTCAATCGCACAAGTCCATCGCGCACGCACGCGTGAAGGAACAACCGTTGCTGTGAAAGTATTACGCCCCGGCGTGCGTACACGCTTTCGGCGCGATCTTGCCGCGATGGCCTATGCTGCCGAAGTGATGGAAGAGTTTTCGGCCGAAGCGCGACGTTTAAAATTCGTCGATGTCGTTGAAACATTAAAGCGCTCTGTGACGATGGAGATGGATCTTCGTCTTGAAGCGGCGGCTTTGTCGGAAATGGCCGAGAACGCGCGTGAAGATGCAGAATTTCACGTGCCCTCCGTCAATTGGGATTTGACCGCGCGCGATGTCGTGACGATGGAATGGATCGATGGAATTCCGCTTCATGATCTCGATGCGATTGTTGCGGCCGGCCATGATCGTGTTGGGCTTGGCCGGATCGTCATTCAATCCTTTTTGCGCCACGCGTTAAGAGACGGATTTTTTCATGCCGATATGCATCCAGGCAATTTGTTCGTCGACCCCGCAGGGCGGCTCTGTGCTGTTGATTTCGGCATCATGGGTCGCTTGGGTCTGCGCGAGAGGCGCTTTCTTGCCGAAATTCTTTTAGGCTTTATCACACGTAATTATCGCCGCGTGGCCGAAGTGCATTTTGAAGCCGGCTATGTGCCGATGCATCATTCGGTTGATGATTTTGCGCAAGCCATTCGTGCGATTGGCGAGCCCATTCACCAACGCTCCGCCGATCAGATTTCCATGGCGAAATTGCTGACGCTTCTCTTTGAAGTGACGGGCCTCTTCGATATGCGTACGCGTACCGAGCTTGTGATGCTGCAAAAGACGATGGTGGTTGTCGAAGGTGTCGCGCGTTCGCTTGATCCGCATTTGAATATGTGGACGACGGCTGAACCCGTTGTTCGCGAATGGATCGAACGCAATCTTGGCCCGCTGGGACGGATTGAAGATGTCGGCCGCGGTGCAGTTTCACTTGCCACGATGATCGGTCATCTACCGACGCTCGCGCAAAAGGCTGAGACCCTGATCAATCAAATCAATGAAGCCAGCGAGAAGGGCTTTCCGCTAGACGCGCGCTCGATTGCGAATATCGGCAAAGCGGAAGCGGCGCGAAACCGTTGGGGCAATCTTGCGCTCTGGATCATCGCAGCGGTGTTAGTGGCGATTGCTTTTCGTTTCTTCAGTTTTCACTAGTTCACAGAAGCATCAAAACTCTTTGTGGGTTTGCTGGAAGATAGGTCAAAGATCATGGCACTCGCGGGAAAGCGCATTCTTTTGATCATCGGCGGCGGCATTGCGGCCTATAAATCGCTCGAACTCATCCGCGAGATCAAAAAGCGTGGCGGGTCTGTGCGCGCGATCCTCACCAAAGCGGGGGCGGAATTTGTGACGCCGCTGTCGGTTTCAAGTCTTTCGGGCGAGAAAGTCTTCACCGATCTTTTCTCGCTGACGGATGAAGCCGAGATGGGCCACATCGAATTGTCGCGGTGGGCCGATCTCGTTGTGGTCGCCCCTGCTACCGCCGATTTACTCGCGAAACTGGCGCAAGGTCTTGCGAATGACCTCGCCTCCACCGCTTTGCTCGCGACCGATAAACGCGTTCTGGTCGCGCCCGCGATGAATGTGCGCATGTGGACCCATGCGGCCACCACCCGCAATGTCGCTCAGCTCAAAAAAGACGGCGTGTTGTTTGTGGGTCCTGATGACGGCGAAATGGCCTGCGGTGAATATGGCCCCGGTCGCATGGCCGAACCGTCAGTGATTGCAGATGTGATCGAGAAAACTTTGGGCGGTAAATCGTCACGTAAAGGACCGCTATCGGGCAAACATGTGCTTGTCACATCAGGCCCCACCCATGAACCGATTGATCCCGTGCGGTACATTGCCAATCGTTCTTCGGGCAAACAAGGCCACGCGATTGCGGCAGCGGCGGCGGAAGCGGGCGCTGAGGTGA
>RFZR01000293.1 GCA_009920595.1 Alphaproteobacteria bacterium
CATCGCCGACCGAATGGGCGCGACGGTCGCCGACAAAAAAGCCGGGCTGGGCGGCCGAATAAATTGCACCATCGGCAGGCTTCTCGTGGACGGAAACGACTTTGTCGTAATTTTCCTGGAAGCTTGCAGAGATTTTCTCTTCGCGCTGCGCCGAACATCCCGTGAGGAAGACGAGAGACGCAAAAATAATGAGATAAAAGGCTTTCATCATGGCTCTCCGTTACACATTCTGCGTCAGGAATTTCTGCATCGAGTCGACGGCGTTGATCGCCTTTGAATTCACTTCATAAGCGCGTTGCGTCTCGATCATATTCACAAGCTCTTCAACAACATTCACGTTTGAAGCTTCAAGAGCGCCTTGCATGAGTTTGCCTTGGCCGTTTGTTCCGGGGGCACCGACAATAGGAGCGCCCGAAGCGCCCGTGGCCGCCATCATATTTTCACCCATTGGCTTCAAGCCGCCATTATTGGGGAATGAAGCGATTTCGATATTGCCGACGACCTGTGGTGCAGTCTGTCCGGGAATGCCAACGGACACGATGCCGTCACGTGAAATTGTTACGCTTGAAGCATTCTCGGGAATGGTGATCGCGGGTTCGAGGGGATAACCATTCGAAGAAACAATCTGACCCGTCGAGCTTTTTGTGAAATTGCCCGCACGCGTATAAGCGATCTGTCCGTCAGGCATAAGAACTTGGAAAAAGCCTGCGCCATCAATCGTCATATCAAGTGAGTTATCGGTATTGATGATGCTGCCTTGGCTATAAAGCTTTTCGGACGAGACGATGCGCACGCCTGTACCGATCGCAAGCCCCGTGGGCAACTGTGTATTCTGCGAGGTTTGTGCGCCCACTTCACGAAGATCTTGATAGAGCAATGTTTCAAAATTCGCACGGTCGCGTTTAAAGCCAACGGTGTTGACGTTGGCGAGGTTGTTCGAAATCACGCTCATGCGCTCTTGCTGCGCGTTTAATCCCGTTTTCGCAACATTTAATGCATCAGGCATGGCTCACTCCACTTTATCGTCATTTCAATAATCAGCTTGAGGCCCGCATAAGTTTCGATGTTTGGTCATCGAGATCTTTCGCGGTATGAATTAGTTTAATTTGCATTTCGTAAGATCTTTGCGTTTGAATAATCTCGACCATCGACTCAACAGCGTTCACATTGCTGGTTTCGAGCGAATTATTCACAATCTTCACATTCGCATCACTCGCAGGGAATTGTCCGTTTTTCGGACGAAGATAACCATCAAGTCCGCGCACAACATTGCTGGCGGCAATATTGACAAGGTCAATGCGCCCTGCCGGCACGAGTGTATTTCCTTCCGCGCCTACGGGTTTGTAAGAAATCGTTCCGTCTTGGCCGATTTCGATTTTTTCATGCGGTGGAATAACGAGGTCGCCACCACCACCTTGAACAAGTGAGCCGTCACCGAGTTTGAGTTTGCCGTCGGCGCGTACGGTCATGTCACCGCGACGCGTGAGGATTTTCTCGCCTTTTTCATTGGTTGCGACAATGAAACCCGAACCGGAAATCGCGATATCCAACGGGCGGTCGGTGCTGATCAAGCTTGAAACGGTAGTATCAACGCCGGCTTCGCCCCGTCGTGCGAAGACACGGTCTTCATAGGATTTCGGATCCTGCAAAAAGGCTGAACCGATCGCGGTGTTCACGTCGCGGCGAAAACCAATCGTGTTAAGATTGGCCAAATTAGCCGCGGTGATCTTCTGATTATCCGTCAGAAGCCGCATCGTATTGAGCGAAATCTGTGAAATCCTATCCATGGTCCGTCCTGTCACCCCAAAAAGGTCTTCGGATGGGATGCCAAAAGCCTGACACCCCCTCAGCAGTTAGCAAGAGGTGTGCCATTAACCATGATCGATGGAAAAGTGACCAAACACGGTCTTTGCGGTCTCAAAATCAGCCGCTTAAGCCCAAAAAGAGCAAATAAATCATATAAATAAGAATGCCGGGCCGCCTCGTCTCAGGCGGCCCGGCTCACTTCTCGTTTATCACCCGCGGATCTGAATGATCGTCTGGGTGAGGGTTGTTTCGGTCTCGATCGCTTTCGAGTTCGCTTGGAAGTTTCGTTGAGCCGTAATCAGGTTCACGAGTTCTTCAGTGATGTCGACATTCGAGCGTTCGAGTGAGCCGGACTGGATCGAACCGAAGCCGTCGCCACCGGCCTGACCGAGATTGGCGTCGCCCGAAACCGATGTCGCGACATAGTTCGAGTTACCGACCTGTTTCAAACCGTTCGGGTTCGCGAAGTTAGCGAGCATGATCTTGCCGAGCGCTTGCGTCTGGCCGTTCGTATAGTTCGCGCGCACCGTGCCGCTTGCGTCAATGTTCAAGCCATCGAGCTTA
>RFZR01000294.1 GCA_009920595.1 Alphaproteobacteria bacterium
GTTGGCGAATTTCGCGTTCATTATGCGGGCTTCTTCGATCCGGGTTTTGGTCATGCCGAAAGCGGCGGCTCCGGAAGTCGTGCGGTTCTTGAAGTTCGCTCGCGCGATGTGCCCTTTATCATCGAAGATGGTCAGACCGTCGGTCGCCTTGTCTATGAGCGGATGGCCGCTTTGCCTGATGTTCTTTACGGCAAGGGTCTAGGCTCGAATTATCAAGCACAGGGCTTAAAGCTGTCCAAACATTTCAAAGTTGGGTGAGGACAACGAAAGATTATTTGTCTTTCAGAAGATCATTCAGATGTTCAGCATAGCTTAACAGATGCTTGCGACCGTGATCGGTCATGGTTACGACCTTTGCACGGCGATCATTTTCGCCATCAAGACGATTGATCAAGTTCAGCTTTTCCAGCGCGCGCAAATGTTGTCGCACGGAGACTTCAGTGGCTTGCGTATTCTCATAAATGTCGGACAGCGGGGCCGAGAAATCATTCTCGACCAGATAGCTTAAGATCTCGATGATCGTGTTTGTGCGGCTTTTAAAAAAATCGAGCTCAATTTGAATCAGTTGCCGACGGCGGCGCGCTAGGTCATGAATCGATACGCCGCTACTCATATATGAACTGGCTCACTAATCTATTGCCGTAAATCTTGAAGCTAAGGCGTAGCCGTAAAAACGGCTTAAAAAATCAAAAAAAAGTTTCGGAGTTTCAGGCCTTTATTTGCGAAAACACTTATCTTTTGCCTTTATTCATTGATTTTCAGGCCATAAGCGACTATCCCGCCTTCTAGAAATTGCCCCTACCGCCATTATGACTTCATCGGAATCAGGTCCGGGCCAGGACAAGTTATGACACTGAAAACCGAGGCCGGACGGCGGCGCACTTTCGCGATTATCTCGCACCCTGACGCCGGTAAAACGACATTGACCGAAAAGCTTCTGCTCATGGGCGGAGCGATTCAGCTTGCCGGCGAGGTGAAGGCAAGGCGCGGCGGGGCACAAACCCGCTCGGACTGGATGGGCATTGAGCGGGCGCGCGGCATTTCGGTCGTGACCTCTGTCATGACCTTTGAATATGCGGGGTGCGTTTTTAATCTTCTCGATACGCCGGGCCACGAAGACTTCTCGGAAGATACCTATCGCACGCTCACTGCCGTTGATTCTGCCGTGATGGTGATTGACGCCGCAAAAGGTATCGAGGCACGCACGCGTAAATTGTTTGAAGTGTGCCGCTTGCGTGACATCCCGATTGTGACTTTCATCAACAAGATGGATCGTGAAACGCGCGATCCGTTCGATCTCTTGGATGAAATCGAAAAGACTCTTGCGCTTGATACGGCACCGGCGACATGGCCGGTCGGTCGCGGCAAGAATTTTGCCGGTACTTATGATTTTACGAAACGCACATTTCGCAAATTCGATTCAGATGAAACCGTTCTGGCGGTCAGTGGCCCAGATGATGATCGTTTAGCGGAACTCATTCCGGATCATGAGCGTGATGCGTTCCGCGAAGAGATTTCGCTTGCGGCAGAGGCCTGCCGTCCTTTCGATCTCCAAGCATTTCGCGAAGGTCATTTGACGCCTGTATTTTTTGGCTCAGCTTTGCGCGATTTTGGCGTTCGTGATCTCATAGATGCAATGGCTGCCATTGCGCCGCCCCCGCGTGCGCAAGAAGCCGCAGGCCGCATCGTTGAATCTGATGAAAGCAAGATGACGGGTTTCGTATTCAAGATTCAAGCCAATATGGATCCCAATCATCGAGACCGCATTGCGTTTATTCGTGTGTGCTCTGGCCGTCTCGAACGCGGCATGAAAGCGAAATTGGTTCGTACTGGAAAAGCATTGCCTGTGAATGCGCCGCAATTCTTTTTTGCACGTGACCGTGTTTTGGCTGAAGAAGCCTATGCAGGCGATGTTGTGGGTTTGCCCAATCATGGCACCTTGCGTATTGGCGACACCTTGACTGAAGGCGAAGATTTAATTTTTCGCGGTGTACCCAGTTTTGCGCCTGAAATCTTGCGTCGTGTCCGTTTGAAAGACGCGATGAAAGCCAAGAAACTCAAAGAAGCTCTGCAGCAATTGGGTGAAGAAGGGGTTGTGCAACTCTTCACGCCGCTTGACGGTTCTGGTGCAATTGTCGGTGTTGTGGGCGCGCTGCAACTTGATGTGCTGATCGAACGGTTGAACGCCGAATATGGCTTACCGATTGAATTGGAACCGACGCGGTTCACGGTCTGTCGCTGGATTTCATCTAATGACAAGGTCGAACTCGAAAAATTTATCGACTCGCACGGCTCCTCAATTGCATATGATCTTGATGGCGCGCCGGTTTTTCTTGCGCC
>RFZR01000295.1 GCA_009920595.1 Alphaproteobacteria bacterium
TGTTCTTGATCCCGAAACACTTCATTCGCGCTGTAAGAACACCCCCTTTGATGGCGCGCGTCTGCAAGGCCGCGTTCATATGACGATGGTGGGTGGTCGTATTGTTCAAGAATCCTGATTGAATTTAAGACCAAACATAAGGTCGCGATAATGTCCGAAGATGTTCTTTCCTTTCTCGCCGTCGTGATTGCCTATCTTCTGGGCTCAATTCCCTTTGGTATCATTCTCACAAAAATTTCCGGTGCAGGCGATTTAAGAACGATCGGATCAGGCAATATCGGCGCGACAAATGTCTTGCGCACCGGACGTAAAGGCCTCGCGGCCGCGACACTTATTGGTGACATGCTTAAAGGAACAGTTGCCGTTCTGGTGGCGCATTATGTTTTTGGTTCCGCAAGTGCTTTGCCTGCAGCCATTGCTGCTTTTTTGGGTCATCTCTTTCCGGTGTGGCTTAAATTCAAAGGCGGCAAAGGTGTTGCGACCTATTTGGGTGTGACGCTGGCGCTTGTTCCAATGGCTGCAGCTGCCTTTGCGGCAATCTGGTTGCTAACCGCGCGGCTTTCGCGTTATTCTTCCTTGTCAGCTCTTGTTGCGAGCCTGATGACTCCTTTTGTTGCCGCGTATTTTGGCGATGTTTTTACGGGTGGCGTTCTTTTCCTTCTCACAATTGTGCTGTGGGTGACGCATCGCGCAAATATCAAGCGATTGATGGCGGGCACCGAAGGGCGGATCGGAGCCAAGAATGGCGCAACCTCCGAAGCCGGATCAACCGGCGGGCCAGGAACTCACTGATCGTCAGCGCCTCGATTGGATACGGTTAACCCGCACAACAAGCATTGGTCCTCGAACATTTCGCTCTTTGCTTAATCGCTATGGGGGTGCAGCGGCGGCGCTTGAAGCCTTGCCGTCGCTTCTTCAATCGCAAGGACGTCCACCAAAAGTTGTGAGTGTGGCGGAGGCTGAAGATGAAGTCGCGCGCGCCTCTGCCATGGGCGTCCGTTTCATCGCGATGGGTGAACCTGATTATCCGGCGCTCTTGCGTGTGATCGATTCAGCACCACCGATTATTGGTGTGCGTGGTCGCATTTCCGTTCTATCGAAGCCGTGCGTCGCGATTGTCGGTTCGCGCAATGCGTCGGCGGCGGGTTTGAAAATGGCGAGTGTTCTTGCGTCTGATCTTGGCAAACTTGCGTTTGTCATCGTGTCAGGCCTTGCGCGCGGCATTGATGCGTCGGCCCATCGCGCTTCATTATCATCGGGTACGGTGGCTGTGCTCGCAGGCGGCCATGATAAACCCTATCCGGATGAACATCGTGATCTCATCGATGCGATTGCGGAAACCGGGGCTGTTGTCAGTGAAATGCCGATGGGGTGGGAGCCCCGAGGACGTGATTTCCCGCGAAGGAACCGGATCATCTCGGGCCTAAGTTATGGGATTGTGATCATCGAAGCGGCGCTGCGTTCGGGCTCATTGATCACTGCGCGTTTTGCGGGCGAGCAGGGGCGCGATATTTTTGCGGTTCCGGGCTCACCTCTTGATCCGCGATCAGAAGGCACCAACGCGTTAATACGTGAAGGCGCGACTCTTATCACGTCAGCCGATCACGTTGCTGAGGCTTTGGGTCCGGTTCTCGGACGTCTGCCCTTTGCGGGCGGTGCAGAGGAACCCAAAGAACTGTCTCTGGGTCCCTTCTGGGACGAGCTCGATCCCGATCTCGACATGGCGGAGAGGACATCCGCTTTCGCCGAGGACGCACCGGACGACAAAAGGGAGGGACTTTTGCCGCGAGATGAACTTATGGCGTTGATTGGAACAACCCCTTTGCCGATTGACGATCTTGTCAGGCTCTCGGGGCGTCCAGTCGCATCGGTCCGCACATTACTCGTCGAGCTCGAACTCGAAGGACGGATTGCGCGGCAGGATGGCGGTTTGATTGCCGCCACCATACCCCGCTAAGTTTCCTTAGGTCAGGTCGCCTCGTGATTTAGCGACTTGGCCATTGGCTTCGATCCGTGCCATTTCCAAAAAGTAGGCCAGAAGATCAAAATTCGCTTTACGAGCGATGGCGCTGAGTTCGAATGTCATTTTGGCGAGATAAACGGCGATTTCATCCGTATCATTCGCCAATTTTGGTGAAGGTTTAGCGTGACGAGGAAATGTTGTTACGGTTCTCTCATCAAGTCTTTCTGCAAGGGGGGGTGCCATGGCTCAGTCCTCTTTCGGCTTGGGTATTGGGTTTTTCACAACGCTTGAGGAAGAACGCACTCAATCCGCGAATACAACTAATAACTGAGATTTTTACAAATTAACTCTTGCGGTTGTATTACGTCAATCCATA
>RFZR01000296.1 GCA_009920595.1 Alphaproteobacteria bacterium
CAGCAACCGCAAAAGTCGCAACACGCGAAGATCGATCGCAATGAAGGATTGAAGATAGAAAGGCGCAATCGCGATCAAATCGATCAAAGCGAAGGGGCTCTTCACATAGGCAAATCGAGGAAAGCGACTGCCTTTGAATTCTGAATCTTCTACAGCAAGATAGAAGCGAAGGACATATTCAACAGTGAAAACAATCACCGAGAAAATATCAAAATAATGAAACCAGAGATGGTAAGGCTCATAGATACGCGGCACGCGCTCGAAGAGCAGCGCTAGCAAATTCAAAAGAATGAGAAGCGCGATACTGTTATCAATAGTCTTTTGATAATTGCCCTTGATATTGGGATCAAGAAGCCAAGAATAAACGAGCTTTCGGAAGGGCAGACCCTTCGGAATATTGACAACGGCATCATCGTCTTCAAGCAGAGTTTGCGCGTCGATATCTTTAAGATAGATAATTTTCTTTTCAGTCATCACACGCACTCAGAACGGGGTTTCATCAACGAAAATGGGTTGTGAGTCGCGATTGTCAATTTGCGCGCCAACTGGTCAGTATCGGTCAGCGCCGATGTGGCTGTGGGATTGGCCGAGCCTTCAGGCAGCGTCACAACTTTTTCGAGAACAAGCGCGCCTCGCAAATGATCTTCACCCGGCACACATTGCTCGGCGAAGACCAAAGGGCCGCCATTAAAACTGTTCTGCATTGTATTGAAGGGCGGTTGCGCCAAGATCGCGGCACGGCAAGCGGACCACACGGGTAAAGGCGGCTCAGCATCAGCGAGTGAGGGGCCACAGGCTTTGAGCTCATAGTCGGCGCCGCCCCGAGGGCCCGCCTGATCTCCAAACCATGTCAGAAGCGCTTCTGCCTGCCGCTTCGCAATCTCGGTTTTTGCGGCGAGCGAGTAATTCATCGAGCCAAGAACGATGACGGCCGCAAAAATGACGAGCAGAAACAAAACAAAAAAAGCGTCGGTAACCGTAAAAAAGCGGCTCCCCGACCCGGCCACCGGATTTGTACTCGTACTCATTTTTTCACCACCTACTCACGCAGGCACAAATCGAACAAATTTGTGTCACTCTTTTGCCAAGATTTGGACCGACCGGCGGACACAAATCAAGAGCAAATATCGCAGCGGCAGCGCTTATCGTCGGCAATTGCGGGCCGACGGTCGAGGGGGAATAGGAATTCGTCGTCTTGGGCGCAGAGCCCCATGACTTAATCGCGCCGCCCTCAAGAAGGGAGAGACGGCGAAGCCTCTGATAGTTTTAGAATTTTGTCTTGCGAAAGCTTCAGGCGGACCGGAAGGTTGGACGGATGAAAGGGAGAATCTCAGCCGTTTTACCCCGGACTTTATGGCATTTGGCGGCCTGAAGCCCGATCAAATCCACGATGGCGTGTAAATCATCAGGGGGAATATAGGCCAATGCCACACTGGCACTATGCACGGCCAACTCCTTGGAAATGGTTTCAAGGTCAATCCCGTGTCGGCTCGCATCGCCGACAAGCGAGACCAAATGACTAGCAACCAAACGCGCAGCTTCGCCCATAACAAACTCCACCCACTGAGACCATCTCGCCCGACCGACTCAGGTCGAAGCCCATCTTTATGGTTAACGGAGGGGCATCTCCCAAGGGGAGGATTGATCGCGCGGCAGGCAAATGCCCAGGGTCGCCCCCCGAGCAAAACACTCAATTATCAAGGAAACTCCGCAACTTACGCGAGCGGCTCGGGTGTTTCAGCTTCCGGAGTGCCTTCGCCTCGATCTGGCGGATACGTTCGCGCGTCACCGAGAATTGCTGGCCGACTTCTTCGAGCGTGTGATCGGTGTTCATGCCGATACCAAAGCGCATACGCAGCACGCGCTCTTCGCGCGGTGTGAGTGAAGCCAACACGCGCGTTGTTGTTTCACGCAAATTAGACTGGATCGCCGCATCAATCGGCAGGATCGCATTTTTATCTTCGATGAAATCACCGAGATGTGAATCTTCTTCGTCACCAATCGGCGTTTCAAGCGAAATCGGCTCTTTCGCGATCTTCAAAACCTTGCGCACTTTTTCCAAAGGCATCGCAAGCTTTTCAGCAAGCTCTTCCGGCGTCGGTTCGCGGCCGATTTCATGCAACATCTGGCGCGATGTGCGGACAATCTTGTTGATCGTTTCGATCATATGCACCGGAATACGGATCGTACGCGCTTGATCGGCGATTGAACGCGTAATCGCCTGTCTGATCCACCATGTCGCATAGGTCGAGAATTTATAACCGCGGCGATATTCAAATTTATCAACCGCCTTCATGAGGCCGATATTGC
>RFZR01000297.1 GCA_009920595.1 Alphaproteobacteria bacterium
GCAGCTCTTGGTGGTCAAGGCATTTCAATCGTTTCTTATTCGAAGAAGAAAGAAGCGTCGATGAAGTTCCTTGAGTGGTTCATTAAGGATGAAACCCAAAAGAAATGGGCTGAACTTGGTGGTTACACTTGCTCGACCGCTGTGTTGAAATCGGCTGAATTCCAGAATGCAACACCTTACAACAAAGCCTTCTATGACTCGATGTTGATGGTGAAAGACTTCTGGGCCACGCCGGAATATGCGGAACTTCTGACCGCTATGAACCAACGCATCTATCCGTTCGTGATCTCCGGCAAAGGCACTGCCGAAGAAGCCCTCAACGGCATGACGAAGGATTGGGAAGCGACCTTCAAGAAATATAAACGCTACAAATAAGGTCGTACCGCTAAACTTGCCGGGTATTCTCCCGGATACTCGGCAAGTTTTTCTTAAAAAAGATGAGGGAGTGAGCCCGTGATTGCGACATTGAAGCAGAATTCGCCCCATGCCTTGCGCGGGATGAGCGATCTCAAAATTCGGAATCTCTTTATCATTCCGACGATCATCTTTTTGATCATCTTCAACATATTTCCGCTTATTTATTCGCTCGGCTATTCTTTTTATGATTACAGCGCGGCAGGCAGTGATGAACCTGTATTTGTGGGATTACAAAACTACCGCGATCTTTTGAATGATCCGAATATCTGGAACAATTTCACCGTTACCGCGAAATATGTGATCATTTCAGTGGGCGGCCAGGTGCTTGTGGGCTTTGGCGTTGCGCTTCTACTCAATCGCGCACTGCCCGCCAAAGGCTTGATCACCACATTGCTTCTCTTACCGATGATGATGTCGGCCGCTGTTGTCGGACTCTTTTGGCAATTGCTCTATAGCCCGTCATGGGGCGTCATCAATTACATCTTCGGCTTGGATGATTTCGCATGGTTATCGGACGCTGATGCCGCGCTCTGGGCGGTGGCCATCACAGATATCTGGATGTGGGCTCCTTTCGTGATGCTCCTGTCGCTTGCAGGCCTCTCCGCAGTGCCCAAACATCTTTATGAAGCGGCCTCCATTGATCGCGCGAGTGGATGGTACACATTCTCGCGGATCACTTTACCGCTCGTCTCCCCGCTTCTTTTGATCGCGATTATCTTTCGAACGATGGAAGCGTTCAAAACATTCGACATCGCTTTTATCATGTCGACGCAGCCCACTACTGAAGTGATCGCTATCAGGCTTTATAAATTTGCCTTTCAGGAATGGCAGACCGGCAAATCCTGCGCGCTTGCCTACATCGTTTTGATCATGGTTGTCGCGATTACAAATATCTATGTGAAATATCTCAATCAGGTGAAGGAGCGCTGAGATGGCCGCTGTCCGTTCGAATGCGCAAAAAATCGGTCATCGCCTCGCGATTGCCGCCGTCATCGTGATCACAATTGCGATGCTGGCACCGATTTACTGGATCGCCTCAACCGCGTTCAAACCACGAAGCCTTGCCACTACGGTTCCCCCAACCGTTGTCTTCACACCCGAAATCACGCCATTCATCAAGCTTTTCACAAAACGTGTGCAGCTGCAGAAGAAGCCTGATCAAGCCACTTATGATGAAGCGCCTTGGTGGGAGAAAAAGATTTATGACGCGGGCGAACGTGTGTTGAAAGTCGCAGGCGGCCCACAAATGTCCGCCTATCCGAGCCGCTTTTTAAATTCATTAATCATCGCCATATCGTCAACATTTCTTGCCGTCGCGATGGGGACGATCACGGCTTACGGTTTCTCCCGATTTAAGATTGCTGGTGAAGCGGATCTTCTCTTTTTTATTCTTTCAACCCGCATGTTGCCGCCCGTCGTAGTCGCAATCCCCATGTTCTTGATGTATCGCGCGGTGGGTCTCGTTGATACGCATTTGGGGCTGATTATTCTTTATACCGCTTTCAATCTTTCCTTCTCCGTTTGGCTTATGAAGGGCTTTATGGATGAAATTCCGAAAGAATATGAAGAAGCGGCCTTGGTTGACGGCTACACCCGTATTGAAGCCTTTTTCAAAATCGTTTTGCCAGAGGCAGCAACCGGTATCGCCGCGACAGCCGTATTTTGTTTCATCACGGCGTGGAATGAATATGCCTTTGCGCTGATGATGACCAATAAGGAAGCGCAAACCGCACCGCCCTTTATTCCCGCACAGCTTGGTTCCGGGATTACCGACTGGACAGCCATTGCGGCGGGAACACTACTCTTCCTTTTACCGGTGTCGATCTTCACCTTCTTGCTGCGCAATCATTTGTTGCGTGGTGT